>CAMDVZ010000205.1 GCA_945878895.1 Caenispirillum bisanense
CGCGTCTATCACATCGACAACGCTCCGACGGCATCCCTGCACGAAGAGGTCACGATCGGCACGTTGCATCCGTTTATGGCCGTGTTCAACAATCTGGTGATCTTCGACCAGGGCGTGAAACGCAACGCCGAGGACACGATCGTACCGGATCTTGCGTCGTCGTGGACGTGGAGCGCGGAGAACACAAAGATCACGTTCAAGCTCCGCGAGGGCGTGACGTGGCACGACGGCAAGCCCTTCACCAGCGCCGACGTCAAGTGCACGTGGGATACGGTCACCGGCAAACGCGATAGCGGCTGGCGCAAGAATCCCCGCAAGGAGTGGTACTTCAATCTGAAGGAGATCACGACGCAGGGAGACCACGAGGTCACCTTCCATCTCGGCCGGCCGCAGCCGTCGTTTCTCAGCTTTCTCGCGGCCGGATTTTCCGCCGTGTATCCCTGTCACGTGAACGGCCGCGACATGCGCGCCAAGCCGATCGGCACCGGACCGTTCAAGCTGACCGAGTTCAAGCCGGGTCAGTCGATTTCGCTGGCGCGCAACAAGGACTACTGGAAGCCCAACCGGCCCTATCTCGACGGCATCGAGTGGCGGATGATCGCGAACCGCTCCACGCGCGTGCTGGCGTTCATCGCCGGCGAGTTCGATCTGACGTTCTCCCAGGATATCTCGGTCGCGCTGGAAAAGGACATCAGGGCGAAGGCGCCTACGGCGCGCTGCGAACTCAACCAGTACAACATCTCGGGCCAGCTGCTGGTGAACAGCGCGGTGGCGCCGTTTGACGATGCGCGCATCAAGAAGGCGATGATGCTCACGATCGACCGCAAGGCATTCATCACCACCTTGAGCCAGGGAATGGACCGCATCGGCGGCGTGATGGAGGCGCCTCCGGAGGGCTCGTGGGGCATCGGACCCGATCGGCTGGCCGACGTTCCGGGCTTTGGCGGCGATCCAGTGGCGAACCGGGAGGAGGGCCGACGCATCATGCGCGAGCTCGGCTACGGCCCCGACAAGCCGCTGAAGATCAAGTTCATCACCCGCAACCTCGCCACCTATCGCGATCCGGCCGTTCTGCTGCTCGACCACCTCAAGCAGGTGCACATCGAGGGCGATCTCGAGTTGCTGGAAAGCGCGATCTGGTACACGCGCCTCGCGCGCAAGGACTTCCATGTCGCGATGAACACCGGCGGCTCGGCGCTCGACGACCCGGACGTCATGTTCTACGAGGCCTACGCCTGCGGCTCGGAGCGCAACTACACGAGCTATTGCGACAAGGACATGCAGGCGCGCTTCGACGAACAGTCGAGGACCGTGGACCCTGTCCGGCGCAAGCAACTGGTGCAGCAGATCGACTACGACCTCCAGAAGCTCGGCGTACGCCCGTCGATCTACCACACGCGCGCCAACACCTGCTGGTATCCGCAGGTGCGCGGGATCGTGCTGGCGACGAACAGCCAGTACAACCACTGGCGCTTCGAGGATTTCTGGCTCGACCGGTAACGCTCGTCTCGAGGTGCCCAATGTCAAACGAATCCGTCGATACGTCGCGCGGACCATTGACCGGTCTGAAGGTCCTGGAGTTCGCGGGCGTCGGGCCGACGCCGATGGGCGCCATGATGCTCGGAGACATGGGCGCCGAAGTGATCCGGCTCGATCGGGTCGAACCGATCGAGCTCGGCAGCCCGAAGACTCCCGGCTTCGATCTGACCAAGCGCAATCGCCAGGTCGTGAAGATGGACCTCAAGAGTTCGGACGCGCAGGCCTTGGCATTGCGGCTGGCGGGCGAAGCCGACGTTTTGATCGAAGGCTTCCGGCCTGGCGTGATGGAGCGCCTGGGCCTGGGGCCCGATGTCTGCCTCGCCCGGAACCCGCGCCTCGTCTACGCGCGCACCACCGGGTGGGGGCAGACCGGGCCCTTGGCGCCGGCCGCCGGGCACGACCTCAACTACATCGCGATCACCGGCGTCTTGCACGCCATCGGCCGTGAAGGCGGACCACCCGCGCCGCCACTCAATCTGGCCGGCGATTTCGGTGGTGGCGCGCTCTATCTTGCGGTCGGCGTGCTCGCGGCCCTGCATTCGGCGCGCGCCACCGGCAAGGGGCAGGTGGTCGATGTCGCCATGGTCGATGGAGCGCTGTCCCTGATGACGGCGTTTTACGGCAACCACGCCTCGGGTCGGTTCAAGCTCGAACGCGGCACCAATGTCGTCGATGGCGGTGCGCCATACTACGATGTCTACCAGTGCGCCGATGGTGAATATGTCTCCGTCGCGTCCATCGAATCACGTTTTCGGCGCGAGCTCTATGGAAAGCTCGGCCTCGACGCCGACGCGTTGATCGGCAAGGACGGGCCGCCCGAGCGGCACGCGATCAAACCGGTTCTTGCCGCGATCTTCCATCGGCACACGCGCGAGCATTGGTGCCGGGTGTTCGAGGGAAGCGATGCGTGCTTCGCGCCGGTGCTGTCGATGGCGGAAGCGCCGGCCCATCCACACCACGTCGCGCGCGAAGCGTTCCTGACCATCGATGGCGTCGTGCAGCCAGCGCCCGCCCCGCGGTTCGCGGGCACGCCGTTGCCGACGCCGACGGCGGCACGGCGCGAGGGGACGGATACGGACGCGGTGCTGCCACGCTGGGGTATCGACGCAACGACGATCGCGCGGCTGCGCGGTCTGGACGTTTTGCGCTGATCGGCGTCGCGAATGTAAACGGGGAGCATGACATGGGCGGATACGGAACTTTCGCGGACATCGGTGTCGAACTGTCGGGCAGGGTCGGAATCGTCGAGCTGCGTCGGCCGCCCAACAATTTCTTTGATCGCGCGCTGATCGCGCAGATCGGCGAGGCGTTCGAGGCACTCGATCGCGACGACGCGTGCCGCGCGCTGGTGCTTTGCGCGGAGGGCAAGAATTTCTGTTCGGGGGCGGATTTCTCCGCGAACGGCCAGGCGGCGCGCGAAACCCAGTCGAGCGGGGCGGGCTCGTCCAATCTCTACAAGCAGGCGATCCGGCTGTTCCGCGTCCGCAAGCCGGTGGTCGGCGCGATCCAGGGTGCGGCGGTCGGCGGCGGTCTCGGTCTGGCGCTGGTGCCGGATTTCCGCGTCACCTGTCCGGAAGGCCGCTTCGTCGCCAACTTCACGACGCTCGGCACCCACCCGGGCTTCGGTCTCACCGTCACGCTGCCGCGGCTGGTCGGCCAGCAACGCGCCGAGATGATGTTCTATACCGGCGAACGCGTGACCGGCGACAAGGCCGTCGCGATGGGGCTTGCCGACCTGCTGGTGCCGCTCGCCGACGTCCGGTCCGCCGCCATCGATCTCGCCGCCCGCATGGCGACCAACGCGCCGCTCGCCGTGGTGGCGACGCGCGCCACCATGCGCCGGGGCCTGGCCGATGCCATCGAAGCCGCCACCGATCACGAGTTCGTCGAGCAGGAGTGGCTGTTCAAGACCGACGACTTCAAGGAGGGCGTGCGCGCCATGGGAGCGCGCGCGACGCCGGATTTCCGCGGGCGCTGAGCCACGGGACGAGGATCGCGACGCGCCGGACCGTTCCGTGCGAGGGTCCGGTCCCGTCGCCCCACGACACCGGAGTCGCCTCCATGAGTTCCGACATGCTGAACCTCGTCACCCTGGTCGGAAGCCTGCGCAAGGGTTCCTACAACGCAGCCCTTGCGCGGAATCTGCCGGCCCTGGCGCCAGAGGGCATGAACTTCGCGGCGCTCGGGTCGGTCGGCGGGCTGCCGCACTACGACGCCGACGTCCAGGCGCTTGGCTTTCCCGCCGCGGCGACCGCGATGGGGGCCGCCATCAAGGCCGCCGATGGCGTCGTGATCGTGACGCCGGAGTACAATTACTCGATCCCCGGCGTGCTCAAGAACGCGCTCGACTGGCTCTCGCGTCTGCCCGACAAGCCCTTCGCTGGCAAGCCGGTGCTGATCCAGAGCGCTGCGATGGGCGCGCTCGGTGGTGGTCGCGCGCAATACCACCTGCGCCAGATCCTCGTTTTCCTCGACGCCCAGGTGTTCAACATCCCCGAGGTGATGGTGGCGCAGGTCCAAAATCGCATCGATGCCGAAGGCACGCTGACCGACCAGCCAACCCGCGACGTGATTGCCAATCAGCTGCGCGGCTTCCAGTCCTTCGTGCGCCGCGCCAAAGCCGGTGCCGCGATCACGGCCTAGCCGGGGCCGGAAACCCGTCTGCTGGTCTCGCCAGGCCATAACGCTCGCGCAGCGTGTCGCCTTCGTAGGCCGTGCGGAACAGCCCACGTCGTTGCAGGAGCGGGATTACTTCGGCGACGAATACGTCGAGCATCGTCGGCAGCAGCGGTGGCATCAGGTTGAAGCCATCGGCGGCGCCCTCGGCGAACCAGTCCTCCATCAGATCGGCGACCTGGTCGGGGGTGCCCGCGAAGGTGAAATGCCCGCGTGCGCCGGCGAGATACGCGAGCAGTTGCCGCAAGGTCGGCTTCTCGCGCCGCACCAAGCCGACGATCACCTCGGTCCTGCTGCGCGCGGCCTCGACGGTGCCGGGATCGGGGAAGTCCTCCGGCGCCAGCGGTCTGTCGAGCGGCAGATGCGAGAAATCGTGGCCACCGAAGCGGCCCGACAGCCGCCGGCGGCCCACCTCCGGATCGGTGAGGTCGTTGAGCTCGCGCGCCAGCCGCCGCGCCTCCGCCTCGGTGCCGGCGATCAGCGGGCTGAGGCCGGGCAGGATCAGCGCCTGGTCGGCCGGGCGGCCTGCCGCAACGACTCTCGCCTTCAGGTCGGCATGGAACGCCTGCGCCGTCGCCTTTTCCATCTGCGCGGTGAACACCGCCTCGGCGTGGCGGGCGGCGAAGTCGCGTCCGGTCTCCGACGAGCCTGCCTGCACGAACACCGGCCGCCCCTGCGGACAACGCGGCATGTTGAGGGGCCCCGCCACGGAATAGTACGCACCTGCGTGGCCGATCGGCCGGATGCGGTCGGGCCGCGTGTATCGTCCGCCGGCGCGATCGTCGACCACGGCGTCGTCGGCCCAGCTGTCCCACAGGCCCTTGACCACGGTCATGAATTCCTCGGCGCGGGCGTAGCGGTCGGCGTGGCTCACCGGCGCGGCGCCGCCGAAGTTGCCCGCCGCGGCCGCCAGCCACGAGGTCACGATGTTCCAGCCGATCCGTCCGCCGCTGACATGGTCGAGCGAGGCGAACTGGCGGGCGAGGTTGAAGGGCTCGGTGTAGGTGGTCGATGCCGTCGCGATCAGGCCGATCTTGCTGGTCGCTCCGGCCAGCGCGGCCAGCGTCGTGATCGGCTCCAGCCAGTTGCTGGCCGAGGCGCCCGTCATGTCGCCCAGCGCCAGCGTGTCGGCGAGGAAGAGGGAGTCGAACAGACCCGCCTCGGCTCGCCGGGCCACGTCGCGATAGTAGGCGATGTCCGTCAGCGCCATCGGCGACGCCGCCGGATGCCGCCACGACGCCTCGTGGTGACCGCGGCTCTGGATGAACAGGTTGAGATGCATCCGTCGTTTCATGGCACTTCCGTGGTCGTTCCTGCCGGCAGCCTACACCGTCGCGGCGCGCTCCGGGCAATCGGGTGAAGGCGACTCCGGCTATCGGCGCGGTGTTCGGGTCGGGCCAGACGTCGCACCATCCGGAGGCGCGCCACTCCGGTGGCGCCAACTTCGAGCCGGATGATTGGCGCACCGCCGAAAGGACGAAGACGATGTCGTTCCGAGCGGGGCCAGGGACCATAGGCGCTAGTTTTAGGCTTGGCGCACTACCCGGCCGACATCACCGGTGTCATCCCGAACGGAGTGAGGGACCCCAGCGCAGCGTCGATCCTGCGCGAAACCGCGAAGAATCCGGCCGCTCACTTCGTTCGGGATGACAGGGTGCGTATCATGTCGACTGTGCGCCAACCCGTTCCGCCTGAACCTGGCGCCTATGGGGCGAGCCATCGTCGTGCGTCGCGATGGGTGAATGCCGTGGCCTGGCAAGACCGGTCCGCCGTCGACTCCGGTTGCGGATGGATCGGTGCGTGACGGCGGCGGATTCCGGATTCACTATCGCCGCCGCGTTTCGCGGACACGGAGGAGACCGGTCATGAACAAGTTCATCGCGGCCACCGATACCTTCAAGGAACTGGCGGCCATCTACCTGACGCTCGTCGTTATCGCGGCGGTGGTGTTCCACGTCGCGGAGGACAAGCCGTTTCTCGATTCGCTGTGGTGGGCTTTCGTGACCGCCATGACGGTCGGCTATGGCGACATCGCGCCGGTCACGCTGGTGGGGCGGATCGATGGCGTGCTGCTCATGCACGTGGCGCCGCTGGTCATCGTGCCGCTGGTGGTTGCCCGCCTGCTCGACCGGATCATCGTCGACAACAACGCCTTCACCCACCAGGAGCAGGAGGCGCTGAAAAACGAGGTGGCCGCCATGCGACGCGACCTCGCCGCGATCCGCGCCGCGCTGGAAGCGCGCCCGCCCGGCGCCTGAGGGTCGCTAGGCGCCGGGCAGATCGTAGCGCTGGATCCACGCACCGCGCAGCGGCGCCAGCGAGAAGGCGATCGCCAGTTCCCGCGTCGCGGACTGCACGACCAGACGCCCCGAGGCGCGGCTGTCGGCATCGATGCGCGCGAACCGCAGCGGACCATGGCGGGCGACGAACGCCGTGGCGCTGGCCTTGCGCGCCGCGAGGCCGTCGTCGGGCGCCACGTTGTCGGCGAACAGCGCCGCGGCGCGGTCCTCGCTCCAGTTCGTCAGCAACCCGAACAGCGCCGTGCCGGCCGCGGTCAGGACGAACGACGGCTCGACGCGCGGCTTGCGCGCCACGCCGGCGGCCGCCAGCGCGTCGAGCGCGCGCTGGGTGGCGTGCGCCATCGGTGCGTAGGTGAGGTTGCCGAGCGCCACCACGCCCAGCGTGCCGCCCCTGATCCAGCGCATGTTGGAGCCGTAGCCGGGCAGGCCGCCGGAGTGGCCTGCCACCTCGCCCAGCCGCCCATCTTGGGCGATCGACAGGCCCATGCCGTAGCCGCCCGCGACCCGCCACGTCGCGCCGTCGCGCGCCCTTGTCGTAGCCGGCGGCTGGAAGGTCGCCATCTGCTGCATCTCGCGCCGCGAGGCGCGCCGCAACGGGCCGGAGTCGGGATCGTCGCGCGCCGGGTACGCATCGGTGAAGAAGCCGATCCATCGGGCGAGATCGCCGACGCTCGACCACAGCCCGCCCATCGGCGCCAGGCCGCCATCGAGCGGCGTCAGTTCGGGCGTGACGCCATCGCCACGCAGGCCGACCACGATGTCGCTGCCGGCCGGCGCGTCGGCGGCTTCCCACACGGTGCGGCTCATGCCGAGCGGTCGCAGCAGGCGGTCGGAAACGAAGTCCTGCGCGCGTTGTCCGGCCACGCGCTCGATCACCCGCCCGAGCACGGCATAGCCGAGGTTGGAGTATTCGAACCGGGTGCCCGGCACCTGGGCGAACAGCGGATCGCCGGTTACCACCGCGTCGAGGTCGGCCGCCGCGATGTCGAGATGGCGGTCCGCCCACGGGTCGTCGGTGGCGAGGCCGCCCGACATCGTCAGCAACTGCCGGATCGTCACGGCGGGCGAGTCCCCGGTTGGTCCGGCGAGCGACGCGAACTCCGGCGCCCATGTCGCGACCGGCGCGTCGAGCCCGAGCTTGCCGTCGTCGCGCAGGATCAGGATCGCCGCGGCCGTGAAACTCTTGGTCATCGAGGCGATGCGGAACAGCGAGTCCGGATGTGTCCCGTGACCCGCGAAGGCGACCAGCTCGCCTCCCACGACGACGCCGGCCGCCATCCGCGGCACGTTGGCAATCAGGCGTTGCTGCTCGAACAGGGCCCCCGCGACGCGCCCGATTGTCGTCCGTGTATCGTCGTCCATCGCGTTCGCTCCGTTCCTCACGCCGCCGGCGGATCGTAGGCGAGGATCGGCATCCCGGTCGAGAGCGCGTCCCTCCGGTGGCGCCAGCTTCGGGCGGAAATGGTGGGCGCACGGTCGACGACACCAAAACCCTGTCGTCCCGGGCCTGGCGAGGGACGTTTGCGCGGCGCGGCGCGGCACGTCGAGACCGAAGAGCAAAGGTCCCTCGCGAACGGGACTGCAAGCGGCCCTGAGCTCGGGATGACCCCGGGGTTGTATAGCCGTCGTGCGTCGAGATGTGTCGATGCCGGCGCCGAAGCGGGAGAGAGGGACACAGGCGCCCCGATACCGCGGCACAGGGGAATCGGGTGAAAAAATCATGCGGCGAGAAGACCGAGGAGAAAGTCGTCGTTCCATGCGGCGCGCTTGCGCCTGAGGCGTAGCGAGTCCTTCGTCGTGGCGCGTCGCGCGAGGTTCAGCGCGATGTGCTTGATGGTGGTGAAGT
>CAMDVZ010000206.1 GCA_945878895.1 Caenispirillum bisanense
GCAACTCCCGCGCCGACAGATCCCTCCGTGTGATCCCGATTGCCTGGCCCATCGATGACTGCCTCCGAACGCTGTGACGGCAACACAGAATCAGCGGTCACCACATTCCGCAAGGGGCAGAGAGTCAGGAACTCCGCTACCTGGTATCATTCCCACGCTGTCGACCATCGTGTTCTGGACGCTGACCGGCGTGGTGTGTCTCTCGCCACTGCCGCTGGCGTCCAACCGGCCGTTGCCGTGGAGCGTGTTGTCGCTGGTCGTCGGGCTTCTGCTGGCCACGTGGGCGGTGGATCGTGCCCTGGCAAGGGGCGGCTGGTTCGCCAGGCGGTCGTCGCGCCCGGCATCGTCGCCCGCCGCGGTCGATGCCGCCGCAGCCGCCGATCCGTCGGCTGGCCGGGCGGCCGATCGCCTGACCCTGGGGCTGGGGCTGGGCTTCATTGGCTTGCTTGGCTGGTACTGGGTGCAGACCGTTCCCGGGATGCCCGGTGGACTCGCGCATCCGGCCTGGCGCGAGGCCGCCGCGACGCTTGGCGAACCGCTGACCGGGACGATGGCACTCGATGCGGGCGCGGCGCGAACCACGCTGATGAAAATCGCCGCCTATGGCGGCGTGTTCTTTCTCGCCTTCCAGCTCTGCCGAGACCGCCATCGGGCACGCTGGGCGTTCATCGCCATCGCGCTGGCGGGCCTCGCCTACGCGATGTTCGGGCTGATCGCCTTCTTCGCCAAGGCCGAGACGTTCTTCGGCATGCCCAAGATCGCCTATCTCGATAGCGTCACCTCGACCTTCGTCAATCGCAACTCCTACGCCACCTACGCCGGGGTTTGCGTGTTCGCGGCCATGGCGTTGCTGCTGTCGGAGCTGCGCCACGTGCTCGGCGAGCGCATGACCTTCCTGCGGCTGCTGCGCAACCTGTCGGAGGAAGGCTCGCTGGTCCTGTATCTGTCGTTGCTGGCGATCGGCGTCGGCGTCATGGCGCTGGTGCTGACGGCTTCGCGCGGTGGCGTGATCAGCCTCGTGGCGGCCGGCGTCGTGTTCGCCGTCGCCATGCTGCTGGCGCGCGACATCGGCTGGCGCCTGTTCCTCGGCGGCGTCGGCGTCGGCGGCGTCGCGTTGCTCGCGGCCGTGGTGCTCGGCGGTTCCCGGCTCGCCACGCGGATGGTGGATACCGGCCTCGATATCCGCGGCACCCTGTACCATATTTCGATGCGGGCGCTGGCCGAGCGGCCCCTGACCGGCCACGGGCTGGGCGGCTACGGCGACGCGTTCAACCGCGCCAATCTCGACCGTCCGTTCGACGTCTACGTCGACCTGGCGCACAATTCCTACCTCGAACTGGCCGTCGAGGGCGGTATTCCCGCCCTGCTGCTCAGTCTTGTCCTTGTCGGCGCCGGGATCGTCGTCTGTGCCCGCGGCGTCGTCGCGCAGGGCCGCGGCACCAGCCTCGCGATCGGAGCCCTGGCGGCCGGCGTGATGGTCGCGACACACGCCATGCTCGATTTTTCGTTCCAGATGCCGGCGGTCGCGGCGACGTTCCTGTTCCTGTCGGGGGCGGCGTCGGCACAGACGATCGGGGCGCCCGCGCGCGTGCGCGCCCATCCGCTCGAAAGCGCGTCGCGCGGCGACGGCAGGGCGCGCGACCATCGCCGGCGCAAACGCCGCACGGCGTCCGGGCGCCCGATGACGGGCGACGACGCGGTCACGCCCGCGCCGGAGATCCCGGCACCCGCGCGCGCCACGCTGGGGCCGCGCGCGGCGATGATGCCGCTGCGTCAGGGCGATGGCGCACGGATCGGCGCGGCACCACCGGCGGACGATCCGCTGGGCCGCGGCCTGGGTAGCAACGCCCGTTGGGCGGAGTCCGAGGGCGTCGCGTCGCAGCCCGCCGCCGCCGCGGCTCGGCCGTCCGACGGCGAGGACTACCAGCTCGCCATGGCGCGTTGGCGGGCGTTGCGCGAGGGCGTCGCGACGGCCCGGCCGGCGCCGCCGCCGGTTCTGGCCGAGACCGCCGTCGCGTCGACGCCCGGCGTATCCGACGCGCCGATTCCGGTTGATGTCGGGGCGGGCGAGCCGCCACCGAAGCCGGCGGGCTGGCCGGGGCAGCAATCGGTTGGCCAGGCCGCGCCGCGTGCCGCCGATGGGCTCGAGGCGATCTTCGCGCCCCGGCCGCGCTGACTTCCGACGCTCGTCGGTCGCGTCCTGTCGCCGCCATCGCGCCGTTTCGCGGCGGCGCAAAGCACTCCAGGATAGCGCCGTCCGGCCGCGAGGTTCGCCATGAAGATCACGTCCGTCGAATCGATGTTGCTCGCGATCCCCTTTTCGGATCGCGACGTGCAGTGGCGGCTGGGTGGCACCGGTCACGTGTTCCAGACGCTGATGGTCCGGATCGACACCGACCAGGTCCTGAGCGGCTGGGGCGAGGTGTTCACCAAGAACGGCGAGGCCTCGCTGAAGGCGATGTTCGACACCCACGTGCGCCCGGCCCTGATCGGTCGCGATCCCTCGCACATCAACGCCATCAAGCGTGATCTCGAGCGCCAGCAGCACAATTTCGGCCGCGTCGGGGTGATGGCGTTCTGCGTCTCGGCGGTCGATCTCGCGCTGTGGGACATTCTCGGCAAGGCCGCCAACCTGCCGCTCTACCGTCTGCTCGGCGGCTCGCCGCGCACCGAGATTCCGCTCTACGCCAGCCTGGCGCGCTACGGCGCCGCGCCGACCGTCGGGCGCACCACCGAGCGGGCCGTGCGCGAAGGCTATCGCGCGGTGAAACTGCACGAAGTGCTGGTCGAGACGGTGGCCGGCGCGCGCGCCGGCGGTGGCCCCGATATCGCGGTGATGCTCGATACCAACTGTCCGTGGACGCTGGCGGAAGCCAAGCGCAACGCGCGGCGGCTCGAACCGTTCAACCTCGCGTGGCTGGAGGAGCCGACCTGGCCTCCCGAGAACGTGCATGCGCTGGCCGAGTTGCGGCGCTCCACGACGATCCCGATCGCCGCGGGCGAGAACGCCGGCAGCCTGATCGACTACCGGATCATGTTCGAGGCCGGCGCCGTCGATTTCGTGCAACCCGACATCGCCAAGGCGCACGGGCTGACCGAGGCGCTGAAGATCGCGGCGCTCGCGGAGGCGTACGACGTCGCGTTCATGCCGCACTGCTTCATGATCGGGCCGGGCTACGCCCACACGATCCATCTGTGCGCCGCCCACGACGTGCCGCTGATGGAGCGCTACTACCTCGACTTCGCGGCCGAGCCGATGGGCGACATCGTCAAGCCGCGCGCCGGCAAGGTGGCGGTGCCGCAAGGCGCGGAACTGGGCTGCGAGCCCGACCCGGCGGCGGTGAAGCTCTACCGCGTCACCTGAGTCGCCGGCCGCGGCGCGATCTGGTAGAATCCCATCCATGGACACCGCCATCGCCGCCCTGCCCGAAGCGCTCGTCCGCGAGGTCGAGAAACTGTCGGTCGAACAGCGGCTGGCGCTGATCGACGTGTTGTGGGACGGGCTGGAGACCCGGGACTGCCCGGTTCCGGAGCTGTCGGCGGAACAACGGCGGATACTCGACGAACGGATCGAGGAGTTCGAACGCAACCCCGGCGCGCCGCGCAAGACGCTGGCCGAAATCCTCGCCAAACACAGCCTGTAAGTCGTGCCGGTCGGCGTCACCTACGGTCGCGGTGCCGAGCGCGACATCGACGAGGCGATCGCGTTCCTGCGCGAAGAAAATCCGGAAACGGCGGAGCGCTTTCGACGGGTCCTGACGGAACTGGATGCCCGGCTCGCCGACCATCCTCTCCTGTATCCGGCCGCGACCCGAGGCGTCCGCCGGGCGTGGCTGCATCCCTTTCGCTACGCCGTCTGTTACCGGTTCACGGGCGAGGGGATCATCGTCGTGGCATGTTTTCACGCCAGCCGCGACCCCAACGCGGTGCGCGACATTCTCCGGTCGCGCCGGTAGTCGATCCGGTGTCCCGCCGCTGCCGGGCGCTGTAAGCTGGGGGCAGCGGAGGAGCGATCATGGGCATGGACGGCAAACTGTTGCTGGTGGGTTGCGGCAAGATGGGCGGGGCGATGCTGGCGGGCTGGCGCGAGCGTGGCCTGAAGGACGCCGATCTGGCGGTGATCGAGCCTGCCGAGGCGATCCGGCCGGACATTCCCGGCGCCGTCGTGGTCGGCGCCGTGGACGCGGTACCCGCCTCGTTCCGGCCCGACATCGTGGTGCTGGCGGTCAAGCCGCAGAGCATGGACGGCGCGTTGCCGGGTCTGCGGCGGTTCGTGGGCCCCGACACGACGTTCCTGTCGATCGCGGCGGGCAAGACGATCGGCTATTTTCGCAAGGGGCTCGGCGAGGGCGCGAAAATCGTGCGGGCGATGCCGAACACGCCGGCCGCCGTGCGCCAGGGCGTGACGGTGTGCGTCGCGGGTCCGGGCGTTTCGGCGCCGCAAAGGGCACGCTGCGACGCCCTGCTGGCGGCGGTGGGGACGGTGGACTGGGTCGAGGACGAGGGCCTGATCGACGCCGTCACGGCGGTGTCGGGCAGCGGTCCCGCCTACGTGTTCCTGCTGGTCGAGGCGATGGCGGCGGCAGGCGAGAAGGCGGGCCTGCCCGCCGATCTGGCGATGAAGCTGGCGCGCGGCACGGTGTCGGGGTCGGGCGCGCTGCTGGCGGGCGCCAGCGAGCCGGCATCGCAGTTGCGCATCAACGTCACCAGCCCCGGCGGCACGACGGCCGAGGCGCTTGGCGTCCTGATGGCGGCGGACGCGATCCAGCCCTTGTTCGACCGGGCGATCGCGGCGGCCACGCGCCGGTCGCGCGAACTGGCGGGCTGATCGGCCGCAGGCGCAAGGCGCGCGGAGGCTGGGCGCCGACACCGGGCGATGGTAACTCCGCGTCGGCTCCGCCCCCGGTGCCGCACTACATTTGCAGATCAATCCGAAAGTATGAACGATGCGAAAGACGATGCTCGCGCTGGCGACTTTGCTGGCGACGTCCACGGCCGCGATCGCCCAGGATGCCAATTTCACCCTTTCCAACATGACTGGCTATTCGATCGTCGAGGTCTATGTTTCGCCCAGCAAGCAGAAGAACTGGGGCCCGGACCGGCTCGGCAACTACACGCTGGAGCATGGCGGCTGGTACAAGCTGAGCTTCCCGCAGGACCGCAGCCAGTGCGTCCAGGACATGAAGGTCGTGTTCGGCGACGACAAGTCCGAGGTCACGTGGGAAGGCTTCAATCTGTGCGAGATCGACAAGATCCGCCTGAAGTAAAATCGCGGTACCGGCGTAACCTCGGCCGAGACCGAATAGACGCGGAGACACGCCATGATCGACCGCCGGACCACCATCGATGCCGCGCTCGACCTGATCGCGGCGAAGGGCTGGGCGGCGGTCGGTTTGCGCGACATCGCGGCCGCCTCGGGGACGGGGTTGGCGGCGTTGTATGCCGCCTTTCCCTCGAAGACGGCGCTGGTGGCGGCCTTCATGGCCGAGACCGACGCGGCCGTTCTCGACGGCGTGGAACCCTCGGGCGATCCCGACGAGACACCGCGCGACCGGCTGTTCGACGTGTTGATGCGCCGTTACGATCTGTTGAAACCACGCCGTCCCGCGTTGACGGCCATCGCCCAAGGTCTCGCGCGCGATCCCCTGGCGGCGCTGGCGCTGCGGCGGGCGTCGCTGCGCTCGATGGCGGCGATGCTGGAGGCGGCCGGCATTCCTGCCGACGGCACGCGTGGTGCGGTGCGTAAAAACGCCCTGGCTGCGGTGCACATCGCGGTAGCCAGGATCTGGTTGCACGACGACAGCGAGGATCTGTCGAAGACCATGGTCGCCCTCGATCACCGCCTGAAGCGGCTGGAGGGATGGGCTCAATCCATTGATAAAATTGTGAATTTCAGGAAAAAGAAGGCCCCGGTCGAAGCCACCGCGGCGCCTGTCGACGCCCCGGAAGCGCCGGTCTGAGAACGGCTCACGACATTTTTGTTGCAACGCAACATAATGGTTGACTTGCTGCATCGCACCATCTAGAACGCTCTCGTGTTGCAGCGCAACCAGCGCCGAGAGGACTTCCCAATGCGCGGCAAGCAGTCGGTTTCGCGTTCGAGTACCCCGCCGGCAGCGGCGCCCGCCCCCACCGTCGAGGCGCGTATCCGCGCCGCGGCGACGGAAAAGCCGGCAACTGCCGAGAAAATCGTCGAATCCCCCGTTACCCCGATCCAGATGGAGCCTCCCATGGCCGCCGAACAGACCTTCAAGTTCCCCTTCGCCGAGACCGATTTCACCAAGTTCTTCGGTGATTTCAAGCTGCCGCAGTTCGGCGACATCAAGATGCCGGCGATGAACGTCGAAGGCCTCGTCGAAGCGCAGCGCAAGAACGTCGCCGCCCTGACAACCGCCAACCAGGCCGCTTTCGCGACCTTCAAGACGCTGGCCGAGCGCCAGGTCGACATGATCAAGGCTGCGACCGAGGAATTCAGCAAGGCGAGCTCCGAGATCCTGTCGGCCGCCACCTTCGAGGAGAAGGCCGTCAAGCAGGCCGACGTCGCGAAGAAGGCCTACGAAGCCGCCATCTCCAACCTGCGCGAGCTGTCGGAGATCGTCGCCAAGAGCAACACGACCTCGCTCGACGCCATCAACGCGCGCGTCGCGGAGCTGGTCGAGGACGTCAAGGCGCTGGTCGCCAAGAAGAACTAGCCACCGGTTCCGGACCGGGATCGCGCTTCCTCCCCGAAAAACGATCCCGGTACTCGCGAAGGGCCGCCCTCCCCCAGGGGCGGCCCTTTTCGCGTCCGCAAGACAATGTTGGGTCCGACGCTCCCGGTCGCTACGATGTGGCGGGGAGAACGATCCGATGACCGATGGTACGATTGCCTGGGATGATTTCGAGCGGGTCGACATCCGTGTCGGCACGGTGGTCGACGCGAAGCCTTTCGAGGGCGCGCGCAAGCCCGCGATCCAGCTCTGGATCGATTTCGGACCAGAACTCGGGGTGCGCAAATCCTCGGCCCAGATCACCCTCCACTACACGCCCGGGACGCTGATCGGCCGCCAGTTCGCGGCCGTGGTGAACTTTCCGCCGCGCCAGATCGGCAAGTTCATGTCGGAGGTGCTGACCCTGGGATTTCCGGACGCCGACGGCGCCGTGATCCTGGTCGCGCCGACGCTACCGGTACCCAACGGCGGCAAGCTGTTCTGAGCCCACGAAAAACGGCGGAGCTTTCGCCCCGCCGTCGTACGCCGCTCGCGTTCGCAAACGCGATCAGAGGTGGGACAACACCGACTCGGCGGTCGAGGCTTCGAACGCGCCGGGCTTTTCGGTCAGCAGATGCGTGATGACGCCGTTGTCGACGATCATCGCGTAGCGCTGCGAGCGCTGGCCGAGACCGAACTTCGACCCGTCCATGGTGAGGCCCATGGCGGCGGCGAATTCGCCGTTGCCGTCGCCCATCATCATGACCTTGTCGCCGGTCTGCAGTTCCTTGCTCCACGCGCCCATCACGAACGCGTCGTTGACCGAGATACAGGCGATCGTATCGACGCCTTTAGCCTTGAGCGCAGCGTGGTTGGCCAGAAAACCTGGCACATGCTTGGCGCTTCAAGTGGGGGTGAAGGCACCTGGCAGCGCGAACGCCACCACCTTCTTGCCCGCCGCGAACAGCTCCTCGGTGGTCACCGGCTTGGGCCCTTCCGGGCTCAAATAGCGGAGCGTCGCGGCCGGGACCTTGTCACCGACCTTGACCATTGGATTCTCCTCGACTCGTGGCGGACTCTCGGACGTGCCGGGAGTCTCGCGAACGGTTCTAGAAAGCATCGCGCCGATTGTCCACGCCGGAGCGCGCCGAAGCTCCCTCGCCGGCCCGAGCGCGTGCGTCCGGCCGGGACCGGCGATCGCCAACGCCGTTGCGCGGCGCAAGGAAACGGCCAGACTCGACGACCCATGGACACACTCACCAAAGCGCAGCGCAGCGAGCGGATGAGCCGCATCCGGGGCAAGGACACCGTGCCCGAGATGCTGGTGCGCCGGCTGGTCCACGGGCTGGGTTATCGCTACCGGCTCCACCGCAAGGATTTGCCCGGCAAACCGGACCTCGTGTTCGGGCCGCGCCGTTGCGCGATCTTCGTGCATGGCTGTTTCTGGCACGGCCACGCCTGCAAGCTCGGCCGGACGCCGAAATCGAACGTGACGTTCTGGGTCGAGAAGATCGCAGGCAACCGGGCGCGCGACGCAAGCTGCGTCGCGAAGTTGCGGCGGGCGGGCTGGCGGGTCCTGACGATCTGGCAGTGCCAGATCGGGGACGACGCCAGATTGGGCGCCCGGATC
>CAMDVZ010000207.1 GCA_945878895.1 Caenispirillum bisanense
GATCTCGCGCGAGCCGAAATTGGAGAACGACAGGAACGCCACCCGGGGTTCGTGGCCCATCTGGCGGGCCACGGCGGCGACCGGCTGGGCGATGGTGGCGAGATCGCCCGAGGACGGCGTCTCGTTGACCGCGGTGTCGGCGAGGAACACGGTGCCGGCCCGAGAGACGACGATCGAATAGCCGATCGGCACCTTGCCCGGTTCGGTGTCGATCACCCGGCGCACGTCGGCGAAGCATTCGGGAAAGCGCCGCGTGATGCCGGTCACCATGCCGTCGGCGTCGCCGGTCGCCACCATGCAGGCGCCGAACACGTTGCGGCCCTGGTTGACCATGCGCTGCACGTCGCGGCGCAGCAGGCCCTCGCGCTGGGCGCGGCCATAGACGAGGTCGGTGTAGGCCTGGTTGCGGGTCGACAGGCGGGCGTTGTGGATCTCTATGCTGGAGGTGTCGCCGATCCCCAGCCCGTTCATGGTGGCGCGGATCTCGTCGTCGCGGCCGATCAGGATCGGGGTGCCGTAGCCGTTGTCGCGGAAAACCACGGCGGCGCGGATGGTGCGTTCTTCCTCGCCCTCGGCGAACACGATGCGGCGGGGATGCGCCTTCACCGCGTCGTAGATGCCCTGCAGCCAGGCGCCGGTCGGATCGAGCCGGCTGGCGAGCTGGCGCTTGTACTCGACCATGTCGATGATCGGCTTGCGCGCGACGCCGGAATCCATGCCGGCCTGGGCGACGGCGGCCGATACTTCCACGATCAGCCGCGGATCGAACGGCACCGGCACGACGTAGTCGGGTCCGTAGCGCAGGCGACGGCCGGCATAGGCGCGGTCGACCTCGTCGGGCACGTCGGAGCGGGCGAGCTTGGCGAGCGCCTCGGCGGCGGCGATCTTCATCGGCTCGTTGATGGTGCGGGCGCGCACGTCCAGCGCGCCCCGGAAGATGTAGGGGAAGCCCAGCACGTTGTTGATCTGGTTGGCGTAGTCGCTGCGCCCCGTGGCCACGATGGCATCGCCGCGCACCGCCTTGACGTCCTCCGGAGTGATCTCCGGATCGGGATTGGCCATCGCGAAAATGATCGGTTTGGCCGCCATCGAGCGCACCATGTCCTGGGTCACCGCGCCCTTGACCGAGAGGCCGAAGAACACGTCGGCACCCTTCATCGCCTCCTCAAGGGTGCGCGCCTTGGTGCGCACCGCGTGGGCCGACTTCCACTGGTTCATGCCCTCGGTGCGGCCCTGGTAGATGACGCCCTTGGTGTCGCAGAGGATGGCGTTCTCGTGCGGCAGGCCCATCGCCTTGACGAGCTCGATGCAGGCGATCGAGGCGGCGCCGGCGCCGTTGACGACCATCCGGATGTCCTTGAGCTCGCGGCCCGTCAGATGCAGCGCGTTGATCAGGCCGGCCGCCGACACGATGGCGGTGCCGTGCTGGTCGTCGTGGAAGACGGGGATGTCCATCAGCTCGCGCAGGCGCTGCTCGATGATGAAGCACTCCGGCGCCTTGATGTCCTCCAGATTGATGCCGCCGAAGCTCGGACCCAGCAGTTTCACGCAATCGATGAAAGCGTCGGCGTCTTTCGTGTCCACCTCGAGGTCGATGCTGTCGACGTCGGCGAAGCGTTTGAAGAGCACCGCCTTGCCTTCCATGACCGGCTTGCTGGCCAGCGCACCGAGATCGCCCAGCCCCAGCACGGCGGTGCCGTTGGAGATCACGGCCACCAGGTTGCCCTTGGAGGTGTAGTCGTAGGCGGTCGAGGGATCGCGCTGGATTTCCAGGCAGGGCGCGGCGACGCCCGGCGAATAGGCCAGCGACAAATCGTGCGCCGTGGTCAGCGGCTTGGTCGGCACGATCTCGATCTTGCCCGGCCGGCCCGACGCGTGCATGCGCAGCGACTCGAGCCCGAGATCGCTCGGCTGGTCGGTATCCTTGGGCTTGACGGCCATCGACTGGTCCTCCCGGCGGCGACGTCCCCGTTTGGCCGGAAACCGGCGCCGCGCATTCAGACCCGTCTTCTAGGCCCCCGCCGGGGTTCTGAAAACACTCCCGGTCGCGGCCATCCGTCACAAATCCCGTGCCCGCCGTTCATCGCGTCGGTCCGGGCCTTCGGATATCGTCCCCCTTCGCGGCGGCGCCAGGGTGTCGGCACGTCTCGGCCACGGGCGAGAAAGCGTGGCGCTGCAACGGATTCTCCCCTTCCCCCGCCGGCGGGGGAAGGGAAGGAATTAGTGCGGCATCGGCGTTTGCCGGCGGTTCCACCGATCCACGACCGGCGTCCGCGACCCGGCTATCGACGGCGGTTGTGGATCGTTCAAGGATCGCGCGTCGGTTGCCGGAACGGGAGTCAATGCCATGCCCTCCACGAGCATATCCAAAGCGTTTCTCGACACGGTCGCGGGTGTGCGGTTCGCCGACGCGGCCGCCATCGATGGCCATTTCGCCGCCTTCGGCCACGGCGGCTACATCGACTGGTTCAACAAGACCCAGGGCGGCAAGGGCGCGTGGGGTCGCGACCACGCCGGCCGCAACAGCGCCTTCAGGATCGTCGACACGCCGGCCAGCCGGCAGCGCTTCGCCACCTTCTGGAACGGTACCGCCGGCCTGTTCGGGGCGGCCGGACCCGACTTCTTCCAGTTCGTTTGCCTCACGAGCATCTTCGTCAACGAGATCCGCGGCGACCTGCTGCCGATCGAGGAGCTGGTCGGCAACCGCGACCATCCCGGCATCGCCTACGCCTTCGACGAAATCTCGGGCCTCAAGCGCAGCTACAACACGCTGCCCGGCAACAAGACCGCCTTCGCGCTGTTCCGCGACGAGGCGTACCGCCAGGCCCATCGCCACCGCGCGCTGGCCGACCGCTTCCCCGACCTCGCCTCGGTCGGCGCGGCCTGGAAAGGCACCGCGTGGCCAGCGGGCTTCCCGACCCGCACCGATCCGGCGCTCACCGGCTTCCTGCTGGAGGCCGACTTCTTCAAGTTCCGCGGTCGCGGTTTCATCCAGACCACGGGGCGTGCCAACTATCTGCCGCTGGTGCGCTACGTCCAGGCCTACGCGGGCGCGGACCCCGATCTGCTCGACTACAAGGCGCGCTGGGCCGGCCGCGACGCCGACGAGGTCGCCACCACCAGCTCCAACGGCGACTGGCGCAAGCTGTTCTTCTGCGCCTCGCTCGACCTGCCCCGCCAGGCCATCGCCGAACACGACAAGTGCTCCGGCAACTACCTCGCCCTCAACACCGGGTCGGCGGCGACCCTGTCGGGCAGCGGCCCCGGCTCGATCCACCGCATGGGCCTGCGCATTTCCGGCGCCCAGGCTTATGCGGCGCATTTCCGCGAACGCATCGTGCAGATCTGCGACGGGCTGGGGAACTGAGGCGGCGGGCGTCCGCACTCGATCAGGAATGCGCGTTGTATAAACCCTCATACCTTCCCTCGCCCCCGGCGGGGGAAGGTGCCCGAAGGGTGGATGGGGGTGGGTCGTCGTGCCGGTCATTGGGCCGAAAGGCGAAGGCATGTCCGGCGCCATCGATTTTCCGCCCCGAAGTCCAGCAACGCCTGCCCGAACACTTCGGCACGGCCAACCGGCGGCTGGTCGATACGGCGCGATGTGTGAGACTATCGAGGTCGACAACGCGACCCGCGGATGGTCGCGGCGTCACGATCCGCGAGTACGCCATGGCCCAGGTCTTCATCTCCTACGCGCACGCCAACCGCGCCGATTTCGAGGAACTGGCGCATAGCCTGAAGGTGCTGTTCCAGGACCTCGGCTTGCAGCGGTGGTACGACGCCGACATCCTGCCCGACATGAAGTGGCACGCGGAAATCCAGGAGCAGATGGAAGCCTCCGAGGTGTTTATCCAGTTCTTGAGCGACCGCTACCTCGCGTCGGACTATATCCAGCGCCACGAACAACCCTTCATCGCGAAAGCCCGGGAGTCGCGCAAGGCCATCCCCATTGCCGTTCTCGCGCGCGCTTGTCAGTTCAGATCGCGATTCGGTGACCGTCAGGTCGTGCCGGTCGATGCCACGGGCACCGCGAGCCCGTTGTTCGAGGCTCATCCACCGCTGGCTGGTCCCAATGTCCAACGCGCGATAGAGCAGATCCGGCGGTATCTGATGGAGCGGCTTCAGCTCAAGGCCACTGGCGCGGGATTCAGCGTGCGACCGTCGGCGGACGGCTATCGGATCGTAGAGACCGCACCGACCGACGCCGATCGCAACGACGAGGATTTGCCGGACTTTTTCGACAGACTGGCGAAGGTAGTGCGGTCGTTGCGCGACGATCTTTTCTGGTTGTCCAATACGTGCCCAACCCAGTTGAGCGACGCGATGAAACGCTACGGCACCTGCGTCGAGCGCGGTGTCGCGAATGTCGACGTGCGCGACTTGTGGACCAGCGGCATCGCCTTGCGGGCGCAACTCGATGCGTTCCGCCGACCCGGTGCGGTGGCGGCCGGGGGCGAGCCGGTGCCACCCGGCATTCTTGGAGCGCTGGAAGCGATCGTTCGACAGCACGTCGCGGTACTCGGGGCGTTCGAGGAGGGCAAACGCCTCCTGGAGCGCGAACGCAGGGGAATCGGAATCGGAGGCTCCTCCCTGCTGGAGTCCGCGCGCGCCATGTTCGACGCCATCGCGAGCGCCAATGGCGTGATTGCGCCATCGAGCCGGCCTCTGCTGGAGGCTGTCGCCGCGACTATTCGCGGCGGATCGATTCTCGCGACTACGATCGGCGACGTAGCGGTGTCGACGGCGATCCGCATCGTCACCGCGTTCGCCGCGGCCGACGCCCGTCTCGTGGCCGATGCGGACAAGGGTGATCGTCGATATAACAAACTCGACGGCGAAACCCGCGCCGTTCTCGAACGAGCCGTGGCGGTCCTTCGTCGCGCGTCCGGCGCCGCGCTCGCGCTCGTGGATAGCGATCCGGCGTTGCGCGACTGGGTAGGCGCGGTCGTGCGACGCGGCGGGGCCCGTCGCCGCGAGCCGGGCGACATCCTCCGCGAGCGCCCCGACTTCCCGCTGATGACCTGGATTCCGCCCGGCTCGTTCACCATGGGCATCCCGGAGGGCGAGGGCGCTAAGGAGGACCTGCCGGAGGAGTTCGCGAAGCGGTCGCGCCCGCTGACGGACGTAGCGTTCAAGAACGGCTTCTGGTTGGGCCGGTTCCCGGTCACCGTCGGCGAATTCCGCGCGTTCGTGCGCGCGAACCCCGAGCATGACATGGGATCCTCCATGTACACGTGGGAAAAGAGGAAGTGGCAGGAGCGAAAAGACCGCAACTGGGAGAAGCCCGGCTTCAAGCAGGCCGACGATCACCCGGTGGTGGGCGTGTCGTGGCGGGACGCGCAAGAGTATGTCGCGTGGCTCAATCGCGAAGTCGGCAAGGCCGTGTACCGGCTCCCGAGCGAGGCCGAGTGGGAATACGCCTGTCGTGCCGGAGACCCGAGGCCTCGCTGGTGGGGCGATGACTGGGATGCGGCCCACGGCAATGCCGGCATGCAGCACAGGGGGACAACGCCGGTCGAGAAGTTCCCGGCGAATCCGTGGCAAGTGCGCGACATGCTAGGCAATGTTTGGGAATGGACGCAGGATGCGTTTACGGACGATCTGACGGGGCAACCGCCGGACGGGCTGCCCAAGGAAAATGCGACGGAAAAATCACTGAGTCGCGTCCTCCGTGGCGGCTCCTGGAACTACAGCTCCAGGAACGCCCGCGCCGGCTTCCGCTTCAGGAACGACTCCGGGAACCGCGTCAACGATGCGGGCTTCCGTCTGGCTCGAACTTCTTTTTGATCCTGGATCATCACCTCCTTATTTCTTGGGGGGATATCCAAAAGGGGGGTAAGGGCTCTTGCCCGTCCCCCCTTTGGTCGATTTTTTCGGGGAGGCGGGACATGGCGCTATCACGCGACACGGCGAGACGGACGGGGCCGGCACTGGAGGCCATGTACCAGTTCATTCTCTGGGTCGTCCCGACCGTGGAGAAGTTCCCCCGTAGCCAGAAGTTCCTGATCGGCGACCGCATCCAGAGCGGGTCGGTCGGCGTGCTGGAGTCCCTGATCGACGCCACCTACACGCGGGGCCGCGAGCGGCTGCTGGCGGAAGCGAATCTCGGTATCGAGAAACTGCGCTTCCTGTTCCGGCTGTCGAAGGACCTGAAGCTGCTCGATCTGCGTCGCTACGAGTTCGCCGCCCGCACCCTCGACGAGATTGGAAAAATCCGATTGCACAAACACTCATACCTTCCCTTGCTTTAGCGGGGGAGGTGCCCGAAGGGCGGATGGGGGTGGTCGTCGGGCAGGTTACGGCGTCGAATGGCGAGGAGGCCTCCCGTCGCGCCGTCGATTTACCGCGCCGTCGTCAATTTTTCGCCGCGAAATTCCGCGACGCTGTCGACCATGGCTCCACGACACCCCTACTTGGAACGCGCCCGCGCCATGCGACGCGAGCCGACCGAAGCGGAACGCCAGCTGTGGATTCGCTTGCGCTTCCGCCAGATCGCGGGCGCCAGGTTCCGTCGACAGCGGCCGGTCGGGCCGTACATCGTGGATTTCGTATGCCCGGAGTTCATGCTCGTCGTAGAGCTCGACGGGAGCCAGCACGCGGACCAGGAATCATACGATGCCGCTCGCTCCGCGTTTCTCGAAGCGATGGGCTACGAGGTCGTGCGCTTTTGGAACAGCGACATTTTCGCCAACCCGGGGGAGGTGGTCGAAACGATTCGCGTGGTCATCGCCAGGCGCCGCGACCGTGACCACAACCCACCCCTATCCGCCCTTCGGGCACCTTCCCCCGCCTCCGGGCCGCTTGCGGCCCTCGGGGCGAGGGAAGGTATGAGAGTCTCGTCGGCACACCGGTCGATCGCGAGAGCCGCATCGTCGCGGCTACCCGTGACCGGCGCGCTTGAAAGACTGTCCGTCAGGCGATAAGTTGCGTCGTCGCACAACCCTTTCCGGGACAGGCCTCATGCTGGACGATCCGTCCGAACCGCAATCGCTGACGTCGGCGTTCCTGTGCGGCGTGTTCATGGGGCTGGCGGCGCCGGCACTCCTGCTGACGAGGCTTGTCGCTCGACGCGAACCGGTCGCCATCTACTCGTTCGCGCGAGCCCGGCAGACTCTCGGTGGCGACATGCGCCGGGCCGTGACGCGGTTCTGGCGCGAGCGTAGTCCGGGGGGCTGATCCGTGTCGTCCCGGCACGAAAACGAGAGGCCGTCGCGTGCCGAGTTCGACGCCCTGCGCGCCCGGCTGGAGGAACTGGAGGACGCGCTTCTCGTCCTTCATGCGCAAAAGGCCGGTATCGGCCAGGGCGCGTTGCCGGCCGATCACGTGGGGCGCATCGTGGCGGGCGAAAGTCCGTTGCGCGTCTGGCGGACGTTTCGCGTCCTGACGCTCGACCAGCTGGCCGACCGCGCCGCCGTGTCGAAGCCCTACATCAGCGAGGTCGAAGGCGGCAAGAAGCCGGGCTCGGTGGCGTTTTTCAGGAAGGTCGCCAAGGCACTCGATGTCTCGCTGGACGATCTGACCGACGCGTGAGACGCGCGGCGAACGCGGCCGGAGCCAAAGGAGAACCCCGATGATCGAGATCGAACGTTCCAGCGGCAACGTCTTCGCGGACCTTGGCTTCGACGCCGCCGAGGCCGAGGCGCTGCTGGCAAAATCCGCGCTGGCGCTGGCGGTGAAGAAGCGGATCGCCGCGCGTGGACTGACGCGAGCCGCCGCCGCGACGCTCTGCGCGACGGACCAGGCGACGCTATCGAACGTGATTGGCGGGCGCCTCGATGGCGTCGCCATGGACCGGCTATCGGCGTGGCTGCGGGCGCTGGGAGGTGACCCATGCAAACCGAACGTCGCGTGAAACTGTTCCGGCGTGGCGGCCATCAGACGGTCCGCATCCCGCGAGCGTTCGAGCTTCCGGGCGAGGACGCCGTTATGCGCCGGGAAGGCAGCCGGCTGGTCATCGAGCCCGCCGCCAGGCCGTCGCTGGTCGCGCTGCTCGCGACCCTGAAACCGCTCGACAACGACTTTCCGCCCATGCCGGACCGGCCGCCGGAGCCGGTGGATTCGTGAGCCGGCGGCGGTAGCGATGCCGGCCGACCGGTCGCCGGGGTGAATTTCATCCGGGTAAAACCGGTCGCCGTCGGGCGACTGGAGGATGCCGGATTTTACCCGGGTAAAACAATTGGTAGCGGGACAGATATCCTCTTTCATACCTTCCCTCGCCATCAAGGGCCGCTAGCGACCCGGCGGAAGCCCCCAACCGGGGCGGATATCCACTTTCATACCTTCCCTCGC
>CAMDVZ010000208.1 GCA_945878895.1 Caenispirillum bisanense
AACTCCCGCGCCGACAGATCCCTCCGTGTGATCCCGATTGCCTGGCCCATCGATGACTGCCTCCGAACGCTGTGACGGCAACACAGAATCAGCGGTCACCACATTCCGCAAGGGGCAGAGAGTCAGGAACTCCGCTACCTGGTATCAGTTGATCGGATTCCGGGAGATCGGGCGTCTGCTGACCGGCCGCTACCATCGCCCCCGGCGCGAAGCGCACCTGTTCGCCATGGTGGACCTCAAGGGCTCGACCGAAGCGGCCGAACGCCTCGGCGACCTCCGCTTCCATGGCCTGCTCGACGCGTTCTTCGCCGACATCGCCTACGCGGCGGCGGCGGCCGGTGCCGACATCCACAAGTACGTCGGCGACGAGGCGATTCTCGTCTGGCCCTCCAACGCGCCCGCCGGGATCGCCGACGCGGCAGGCTTTCCCTTCCTCGTCGCCAACCGGATCGCCAGCCGCGCCGACTGGTACCGGCGCGAGTTCGGCATCGTTCCCGCGTTCCGGGCCGCCTTGCACGGCGGCGACGTGGTGGCGGGCGAGATCGGCTCCACGCGACGCGAGCTCGCCTTCGTCGGCGACGCCCTCAACACCACCGCCCGCCTGATGGATGTCGCTCGCGATCTCGACCGCGACGTCGTGGCGTCGGCGTCCCTGTTCGCGGGCGCCGCGCCCGCCGGACTTGCCATCGAGCCGCAGCCGCCCCAGCGCGTGCGCGGCAAACGCGAACCGCTGGACGTCGTGGCGCTGCGGCGACGGGACCGCTAGCCGGACCGTGCGCCTGCCGTCGCCGGTGGCAAGCGGAGCCGGAACACCGCGCCACCGAGCCGGCTGGTGCCGACCTCGACGGTGCCATCGAGCTGCGTGGCGATCTCCCGGACAATGGCAAGCCCGAGTCCGGCACCCCCGCGACGGTCGCCGCCGCGCCAGAAGCGCTCGAACAACCGCCCGCGATCCTCGATCGCCACGCCGGGTCCCCCGTCGTGGACCTCGATGGCGGGTCCGGTCGTCACGACGATTTCGGTCGCCTGGCCAACCGGCGTAAACCGCAAGGCGTTTTCGGCGAGATTGCGGATCGCCGCGGCCAGCATCTCGCCGTTGCTCCAGACCATCACCGGACCGTCGGGCGCCTCCAGCGCGATTTCCTTGCGCGCCGCCACGGCCAGCGGCGCCAGACGGGCGACCACATCGGCCGCCACGGACGCCAGGTCGGTTGCCTGGCTGACGACCGGCAATCGCGAATCCAGCCGCGACACCGCCAGCAACTGGTCTATGAGGCGCGCGATGCGATCGACGTCGTTGAGAATCGGTTCGGCGATGGCGCGGTCGACCAGCGTGTCGACGCGCGCGCGCAGCACGGCCACGGGCGTCCGCAACTCGTGGGCGGCGTTGGCGGTGAAGCGGCGTTGCTCGACGAAGCCGACGTCGAGACGATCGAGCGCGTTGTTCACCGCGTCCACGAGCGGCCGGATCTCGGAGGGCACGTCGACCGCCAGTCGCTCGGCCGAATTGCCCGGCCGGATGCGGTGCGCCCGATCGGCCGCGGCGCGCAAGGGGCGAAACGCCGAGCGCACGGTAACGAGCGTGATGACCATCGTGAGCATCAACGCGAGCAACACCACGGGCAGGATCTGGCGAGCCACGCCCGCCAGCCATCTCCACACTTCCTGACGCGATCCGACCGGCCTCGTCGCGGCTACCCGGATCGGACCCGCGGGCGACACGACCGTCGCCAGCACCGTGTGCATCCGGGGACCGCTCTCGCCGGCCAGCGAGTCGACCACCATGTAGACACGCTGCCAGCGCGCCAGGGGCGTGATCGGCAGGCGCGCCCGCGCGCCCACGGGCAGGTCGAGCAGCGCCTCGTCGAGCGTCGGCCCCAACACGACGACCTGCAAGCCGTCCGACTGGATGGCGGCGAGAATGTCGTCGGGGAGGTCGAACTGGACCGCGCCGCCGGCATCGCGACGCGCGCTCTGGCCGATCCGGGCGACCAGGTTCGCCAGTTCGTCGTCGGTGAAGGCGTCGCGCTGGTCCCAGAACAGGTGGAGATACACGGTGGTGAGCGACACCACGACGAAGCCCGACAACAGCAGCAGGTTCCTGAGCAGCCGCCACCGGATCGAGGTCGCGGACGAGATCATCGCAGGTCGTCGACCGGCTTTTCCGACGTCATCATGTAACCGACGCCGCGGACGGTATGGATGGTCGCGGTCGCCTCGGCCACGATCAGGCGCTTGCGCAGGCGGGACACGCTCGCCTCCATGGCGTTCGAATCTACGATGTCGTCGAAGCCATAGAGGCTGTTCTCGATGGCCTGGCGGGTGACGACCTGTCCAACCCGCCGCATCAGCACCTCCAGCAGCGCCAGCTCGCGCCGCGGCAGGGGCAGTGCCGCCTCGCCGACCGTCACCGCGCTGGTGCCGGTGTCGAACTTGAGGTTGCCCGCCTTCAGGACGACCCCCAGCGCGCCGGCCGGCCGCCGCCTGATCGCCCGCACGCGCGCGACCAGTTCGGCCACGGCATAGGGCTTGCCCAGATAGTCGTCGGCGCCGACGTTGAGGCCAGCGACCTTCTCGTCCAGCGAGTCGCGCGCGGTAAGCACCACGACAGGCGTCGGATTTTGCTGGCGCCGCCATTGTCGCAGCAGGTCCAGCCCATCGCCGTCCGGCAGCGTCAGATCGAGCAGCACGACGTCGTACCGGACGCTGGCTACCGCCTCCCGCGCCTCGGCGAGCGTTGCCGCGATATCGACCGCGAAACCTTCCCGCGCCAACCCGCCGCACACCAGGATCGCCAGATCCGCCTCGTCTTCGACCATGAGAACGCGCATCGCCTGACCTCGATCCGAACGGACGCGTTTCACGGGCTGCGAAGGCCCCGGCGAACGCCCCGGACCAGCGTCAGGTAGCGCACGCCGCCGACAGGAACCTGACGGGCCGCACCATAGTGGGTCGCGGCAGGGAAGTCCCTGCCCGCTCCGGCCAACGAAACGTCATCCACACCCGGCCGCCACGAGGCTTGCGTCCGGCGGTGCCGGGTGCTTAACGTCCACCTTTAATGATCACACACATGCTTCCATCCTCGATGCCGCGCCATCTGCTCGGCATCGAAGGCCTCTCGGCCGAGTCCATCGAGGCCCTGCTCGACCTTTCCGAGACCTACATCGACACCAGTCGATCCCTGGTGAAGCGGCGCGACGTGCTCGCCGGCCGCACGCTGATCAACATCTTCTTCGAGAACTCCACGCGCACCCGCACCTCTTTCGAGGTCGCGGCCAAGCGGCTGGGCGCCGACGTCATCAACATGGAGGTGGCGGCCTCCTCGGTGAAGAAGGGGGAAACCCTGCTCGACACCGCCATGACGCTCAACGCCATGCTGCCCGACGCGCTTGTCGTGCGCCATCAGGAGTCAGGCGCCGTCAGCCTGCTGGCCCAGAAGGTGAACTGCGCCGTCATCAACGCCGGCGATGGCCAGCACGAGCATCCGACCCAGGCATTGCTCGACGCCCTCACCATCCGCCGCCGCAAGGGCACGTTGCGCGGCCTCGTGGTGGCGATCTGCGGCGACATCCTGCACAGCCGGGTGGCGCGATCCAACATCCACCTGCTCAACATCATGGGCGCCAGCGTGCGCGTGGTGGGGCCCGCGACGCTGATCCCGACCGACATCGACCGGCTCGGCGTCGAGGTCCACCATTCGATGCGGACCGGGCTGCGCGACGCCGATATCGTGATGATGCTGCGCCTCCAGACCGAGCGCATGAGCGGCTCCTTCGTGCCCTCGACCAGCGAGTATTTCCGCTTTTTCGGGCTCGACCAGGAAAAGCTGAAGGTGGCGAAGCCCGGCGCCCTCGTGATGCATCCCGGCCCGATGAATCGCGGCGTGGAGATCGATTCCGCGGTCGCCGACGATCTCAAGCGCAGCGTCATCAACGAGCAGGTCGAGATGGGCGTCGCCGTCCGTATGGCCTGCCTCGACGCCCTGATGGGCGGCCGGCGCAACAGCGTGGCGGGAGTCGTCTGATGGCCGCGCCGACCGACGGCCGCCCCGTCGCCTACATCAATGCCCGCCTGATCGACCCCGACGCCGGCACCGACCAGCGCGGCGCGGTCCTGATCGGCGACGGCAAGATCGCCGATTTCGGGCCCGGCCTGTTCGCCAGCGGCGCGCCTTACGGAATCGAGACGATCGACTGCAAGGGCCATTGCCTGGCGCCGGGCATCGTCGATCTGCGCGTCCACACCGGCGAACCGGGCGAGGAGCACACCGAAACGCTCGACACCGCCGGCAAAGCAGCGGCGGCGGGCGGCGTGACGGCGATGTGCGTGCTGCCCGACAACGATCCGCCGTTCGACGACGCCTCGCTGATCGAGTTCGTGCATCGCCGCGCCCGCCAGGTCCAGCTGACCAAGATGTACGCCTATGGCGCGCTGACGATGGACCTCAAGGGCGAACAGCTGGCCGAACTGGGCCTTCTGTCCGAAGCCGGCGCCGTCGCCTTCACCGATGCCGACAGCGCCATCGGCAACGCCCAGCTGATGCGCCGCGCGCTGTACTACGCCCGCACCTTCGACGCGCTTGTCGTGCATCTGCCGCAGGAGCCGACCCTGTCGGGCGGCGCCATGACCAGCGGCGAGGTGGCCACGCGCCTGGGCCTCGCGGGCAACCATCCGCTGGCCGAGGCGATCATGCTGGAGCGCGACGTGCGGCTGGTCGAGATGACCGGGGCGCGCTACCACGCGACCAAGATATCGACCGCCCAGGGCGTCGACATTGTACGCCGCGCCAAGGCGCGCGGGCTCAAGGTCACCTGCGATACCGCGCCGCATTATTTCGCGCTCAACGAGCTGGCGGTCGGCGACTACCGCACCTTCGCCAAGGTCGTGCCGCCACTGCGCGTGGAAGCCGACCGACTGGCGGTGATCGAAGGCCTGCGGGACGGCACCATCGACGCCATCGTGTCGGACCACCGGCCCCAGGACGTGGAGAGCAAGCGGGTGCCGTTCGCCCAGGCGCGGCCCGGCGTCATCGGGCTGGAAACCCTGCTGCCGGTCTCGCTCGACCTCTTCCACAACGGCCAGCTCGGCCTCGCCGCCATCTGGCGGCTGCTGTCGAGCGGCCCCGCCCGCCTCTTCAAGCTGCCCGGCGGCCGACTGGAAAAGGGCGCTCCGGCCGACCTGGTGCTGTTCGATCCCGACACCGCCTGGGTGATCGATCCCGACAAGTTCCATTCGAAGACCGGCAACACGGCTTTCGACAAACGCCCCACCCAGGGGCGGGTGCTGAAGACGATCGTCGATGGCCGCGTCATCCATCGCGACGCGACGCGATGGCCGGCGGCAGTCTGAAACACAAGGCGCCGGACACGCGCCACGGCAGGGACGCAACGCCATGATCGAGATCGAAACCGACATCCCCACCGCCGACGGCGCGATGAACACCTTCGTCGCGAGGCCCGAATCGGGCGGCCCGTATCCGGCCATCCTGATGTTGATGGACGCGCCGGGCGTGCGCGAGGCGCTGCGCGACATCGCGCGGCGGATCGCCACCAGCGGCTACGTCGTGGCGTTGCCAAACCTCTACTACCGCAAGGCGCGCGAAGTGGTGGTCGGTCCGACCCGGAACCATCCCGACGCCGAGAAAAACATCGCCCACATGACCGGCTTCCGCACCTCGATCGGCCATCCCGAGGTGATCCGCGACACCGGCGCCCTGCTGGCCTGGCTGGCCGCCGATTCGGGCGTCAAGCCGGGCAAGGTCGGCACGACGGGCTATTGCATGAGCGGCGCCTACGTCGTCGCGACGGCTGCCGCCTACCCCGACCGCATTGCCTGCGGTGCCTCGTTCTACGGCACCCGCCTGATGGAAGACGGCCCGCACGCGCCGTACAAGCAGCTCGGCAAGATCAAGGCCGAGCTGCATTTCGCCTTCGCCGAGCACGACAGCTACGTGCCGCTCGACCAGGTCGAGGCGTTCAAGGCCGAACTGGGCCGCGCGCCCTTCCGGAGCAGCGTCGAGGTGTTGACAGGCACCGAGCACGGCTACGCCTTCACCGACCGGGGCGTCCATCACCGGGTCGCCGCCGAGCGCCACTACGAGGTCATGCTCGACCTTTATCGCCGTCATTTGTAGGAGCGCGTCGACATGCGCGCGGCATGGTTTTCCCGGCAGGGCGCGCCGGATGTCATCGAGGCCGGCGCTTTGCCGACGTCGCACGCCGGCCCGGGCGAGGTGCGCGTCGCGCTGCACGCCTCGGGCGTCAATCCCGCCGACACCAACCGGCGGGCCGGCCGCGGCTATGCCATGGAAGCACCCGTCATCGTGCCCAACAGCGACGGCGCGGGCGTCGTCGACGAGGTCGGCGCCGGCGTCGACCGGGCGTGGCTGGGCAAGCGGGTCTGGCTCTACAACGGCCAGCGCGGCGGTCGCGTTCTCGGTACGGCGGCGGAATACATCGCGCTCGACGTCGATCTGGTGTCCGAATTGGCCGACGGCACCTCGTTCGAGGAAGGCGCCTGCCTCGGCATCCCCTGCATGACCGCGCACCGTTGCGTGGCGCTGGGCGGCGACTTGCGTGGCAAGACGGTGCTGGTGACCGGTGGTGCGGGCGCCGTCGGCCACTACGCCATCCAGTGGGCGAAGTCGCTTAACGCGCGGGTGATCGCCACTGTCAGTTCCGCCGACAAGGCCGCGCACGCGCTGGCGGCCGGCGCCGACGCGACCATCGACTACCGCCGCGAGGATGTCGCCGCCGGCGTGCGCGCCTTCGATCCGGCCGGCGTCGACCACGTCGTCGACGTCGATTTCGGCGGCAACCTGCCGACCATCCTGCCGCTGCTGAAGCTCGATGGCAGCATCGCCTTCTATGCCTCGAAGGGCGACCTGACCCCGGCGATTCCGGCCGGCGAGCTGATGCGCCGCAACATCTCCATCCACGGCATGGTGCTGAACGTCGTGCACATCGCCGCCCGCCGCCGGGCCCAGGCCGACATCGTCGCGGCGCTGCGAGCGGGCACGCTGAAGAACACCGTGGCGGGAATCTTCGCGCTCGAACGCTGCGCCGACGCCCACGAAGCGGTCGAGGCCGACACCAAGCGCGGCACCGTGGTCGTGCGTTGCCGGTGACATCGCGGTTCGACGGCAACGCCATGCGCGCGCGCCGTCCACCGCCATGAGGCCGACCGCCACCACGCGCCCGCTCGCGCTCGGTCATCTTTCGCTGCTCGACGTGCCGCCGCCGGCCCTAGCGAGGGCGGCGGCCGCTGCCGGCTACGCGGCGATCGGCTAGCGACTGCATCCGGCGTTTCCGGGCTCTCCGTTCTACGATCTGCCGGCCGGCAGCGCGGCTTCGCGCGACATGAAATCCTGCCTGGCAGGCGAAGGCGTGAGCGTGCACGATGTCGAGTTCGCGACGATCGACGCGGCGTTCGATTCGGCCTCGATGCAGCGCGTCCTGGCGTCGGCCGGCGAACTCGGGGCGCGTACCTTGAGTGTTTGCGGCGACGATCCCGACCCGGCTCGACTGGCCGCGAATTTCGCCGCGCTGTGCAATCTCGCGGCCCGACACGGCATGGGCGTCGATCTCGAGTTCATGCCATGGCGGCGCGTCGCCACCCTGTCGGCCGCCGCCAACATCGCGCGCGCAGCGGGCCGCGCCAATGGCGGCGTGCTGGTGGACGCCCTGCATCTGGCCCGCTCGGGCGGCGCTCCCGTCGATCTGGCAGGCTTGTCCGACGTACTCCTCGCGACGGCCCAGATATGCGACGCCCCCGCCGTCGGCCCAGCCACCATGGACGCGATCGTCGCGGAGGCGCGCGCTGGCCGGTTGCCGCCCGGCGACGGCGCTCTCCCCCTCGACGCCTTGCTGAACGCCTTGCCCGCGACCACGACACTCTCCGTCGAGGTACCGATGGCGCGCGGCGGCACGCCCGCCGAACGCGCCGCCCTGTTGTTCCGCAAGGCGACCGCGCTGCTGGAAGGGCGCGCGGTGTAGGCTGCCCCGGCACCACGGTGCCGCAATGCCGCGAAGCATCGCGCCGCAGGGCAATCAGGTGAACGTCGCGCCGGGAGTTGGGGCGGTCCCGAGCCGGTGAAAACCTCGCCGGGATGGCAAAATCCGGATAGGGGTAGGGAGCGCCGCAGGCGCCCCCTCCCTCCGAACCGGACTGGCGGGTCTCCCGCATCCGGCTCTCCAGTCGGTGGTCTCACCCACGAGGGGACCGACAGGCCAGCGCATGGGCGTCCTTCAAGCTGAAGAGCC
>CAMDVZ010000209.1 GCA_945878895.1 Caenispirillum bisanense
GCTCCGCGCCACGTCGTCCACCACGACGAAGGGCACGGCCGACCGGACGGCCTCGGCGAACGGCGCCGGCCCGAGCTCCTCGATGAACTCGGAATAGAGCTGGCGGCGCAGATCCACGATCCCGTCGTCGGCGAGGGATGTCCTGTCGACGCCGCCGGCGGGGGCCAGTTCCCATTCAGACGGCGACTGCTCCGTCGTCGCGCCGCGAAGGCCAAACAGCCAGCCGTCGCGACAACGCACCGCGCCGCTCGCCGCCAGCGGCCGGACGCTGAGCTCGGCCCGCAGCGTCGGATCGCGCCGCTGCGCCAGGAAACGCCGGTAGGTCGTCCATCGGCCGACGATGCGGTCGCCCTCGATCCGGTCGACCGACAGCAGGTCGCCGTCGTACAGGCTCGCACCGGCCACGGCGGCCGCCCAGATATCGTCGACGCGTCGCGCCAACGGTCCCGGCAACGGTGGCAGATCGCCCTCGACCACGACGGTCAGCCCGCCGTCGACGCGGCGAATGTCGAATTGCTCGCCGTCAGCCACGCAATAGCCTCCTCCAGTTCCCGAATTTCGCATACCCCGGCCGGCCACGCCATGTCGTCGCCCCGGCGATTGAGGCCGAGGGTGAAAATCGCCGCGCCCGTCGCCGCGCTGGCCCCCTGCGTCGAATCCTCGATCGCGATGGCCTCGTCGGACCGCCGTCCCAGTACCCGCAGCACCTCCAGATAGGGGTCCGGCCACGGCTTGCCGCGGCCGACCGGGCCGGCGACCACCGCATCCATCGAAGCCAGCAGCCCGCGACGCGACAGCCAGTCGTTGGCGCGAGCCGCCGTGTTGGACGTTACGACGGCGCATGCCATGCCCGCCCGGCGGGCGGCGGTCAACAGCGCTCGCGCGCCGGGCATCGGTGCGACGTCGCGATAGGCCTCGTCGAACAGCGTTTCGTAGCGCGCCAGCAGCATGGCGGCCGTCTCGCGCAGATCGTGCGTCGCCCGCAGCCGCTCCACGACGACGCCCAGCGGCGGACCGTTGAGCGCGTCGAACTCGGCGTCGGAGGGCTGTCGGTGGCGCTCGGTCAGGAAGCGGCGATAGACGTCGCGCGCGACGTCGATGCTGTCGGCGAGGGTCCCGTCTAGATCCAGCAGCAAGGTCGTTCGCATGTCGTGTCCCGGTCGACGGCCAAACACGCCCGCCGCGGCGCGCTCAGCTGGCCTTGCGCACCTGGAAGATGGGTCGGACGATGTCGTTGCCCATGCGGCGATCGAGATCGCCGCGCGCCAGTTCGGCCGCCACGACGCCGATCGCCCCTTCCCAGGCCGCGCCCACGACGCCGACGTCGTCGTCGGTCAGGGCGAAGCAGACATTGTGCGAGGCGTTGATGAGAACACCTCGTTGCAGCATTTCGCGCACGAACAGGGTCTTGATCGCGTCCTTGCCGCCGCCGGCATGATCGGCGAAAGCGAGGATCTTCCACGGCGCCTCGCCCAGCAGGCGGACGGTGTCGCCCAAGCCATGGCGCCGCACGACGCCCTCGGCCATCGTCGCCAGTTCCGATCCGCGCGCCCACAACGTGTCGATGACCGGCAGGCGCTCCATCTTGTCGACGGTCGCGATCGCCGCCGCCAGCGACAGTGCCTCGCCGCCGAAGGTGCCCGAAAAGAAGATCTGGTCCATTTGCCGCATCACGTCGGCGCGACCGGCGATCGCCGACAGGGGGTGGCCGTTGGCGATGGCCTTGCCGAAGCAGGCGAGATCGGGCGTGACGCCGTAGCGCGTCTGGGCGCCGCCGATATGCATGCGGAAACCCGTGATGATCTCGTCGAACACGAGCAGCGCGCCGTGCCTGTGCGCGACGTCGCGCACGGCGGCCAGGTATCCCTCGGGCGGCAGGGCCGAGGAAACCGGCTCCAGCATGACGGCCGCGAACTCGCCGGGATACTCGCCCAACACGCGGTCCAGCGCCTCGGCGTCGCCGAACGTGAACATGTGGGTCAGCGCGCCGACCGCGGCCGGCACGCCCTTGTTGCGGGCGGTCGCGCCAATATACCAGTCCTGCCACCCGTGATAGCCCGCGACGGCGACGCGATCGCGGCCGGTGTGGGCGCGGGCCAGCCGGATCGCCGCTGACGTGGCATCGGTCCCGTTCTTGCCGTAGCGCACCATCTCGGCGCACGGAACGAGGCGGACCAGCCGCTCCGCCAGCGTGGTCTCGAGCGTGGTGGCGAGGCTGAAGCTGACGCCGCGATCGAGCTGCTCGCGCACGGCGGCGTCGACGTCGCGATCGCGGTAGCCGAGCACGACGGGCAGCAAGCCGCAGACCATGTCGACGTAGCAGTTGCCGTCGATGTCCCAGACACGCGCCCCGTCGCCGTGATCCAGGAACATCGGCGCGCGTTGCGGGTACTGGATGGATGATTTCGAGAATGTCTGGGAGCCCACCGGCACGGTGCGCAGCGACCGTTCCAGCATCCGCCGCGATCGCGTCACGTCCAGGTCGCGCGTCGGTGGCCGCCACGCGGCGCCCGAGGACGGCCTGGCGACCGCGGCGGCGTTGATGGCGCGCAGGCCCGGCTCGGCATCGAGGACCGCCATCACCTCCAGCCACGACGGCGCGCGGTCGCGCGAGGGCAGGCGTCTGGCGACGGCCTTGAGAAAATCCAGATCCTCGGGATGATCGAGCGTCCAGCGCTCTTCGCCCAGACCCATCCACGGCGACGGCAGCCGCGCGACCCTGAATCGGTGCTCGTTGGCGCGCAGAAAGGGCGTGACGTGCTCGCGCTCGTAGGGTTCCGTCGCCTCCGTAGCGGTCGCCTCGATGGCGTCGCGGGTGAAGACCTCGACATCAAGCCCGTCGGGCCAGCCGCGCGGATCGAAATTGCACCCGTACGAGGCTTTCGCGCGGCGCGTCATGAACAGCAATTCGCCCGCCACTACGGGATCGAGAAACGGACAATCGGCGGTGATGCGCAGCACGGTGTCGGCGTTTTCGGCCCGGATCGCGACCATGAAGCGCGCGAGCACATCGTCGAGCGGACCACGATGGCAGCCATACCCGTTGGCCGCCGCCCATTGGGCCAGGCGGTCGTCGTCGGCGCCGTCGGAGGTGGCGAGGACAGCCCGGTCGACGCCGGGTATCGCAGCGGCGGCGCGCATCACCCAGCCGATCACCGGCACACCCTCGATATCCTCGAGAACCTTGCCGGGAAAGCGCGAGGAAGACAGCCGCCCTTGTACCACCGCAATCGTCGTCATCATCTCACTCCCAAGCAAACGCATCGTAGTTCGACCGGTGCCGGCCCGTCGAGCCGGTGTGTTCGCGCCCGCCTCAAACCAGCCCCCGCGCCTTCCAGCGCGACGGATCGACCCAGTCCGAATCGTCGATTCCCAGACCCGTCGTTTCCGGCGCGATCTCGGCGGCCTTGCGCGCGGCGGACAGGATTTGCCGCAACTCGTCGAGACCGGCGACGCCGACCAGCGGCACGGCGATGTCGGGATTGGCGAACGCGAAGGCGAGGCAGAATTCCAGCGGCGTCAGCCCGTCGCGCGCCGCCGCGGCGGCGATGGCGGCGAATTTCGGTCGCACCGGCGCGAAGGGCGCGGGTAGCGCGTCGGGCGGCGTCAGCAGCAGGCCTTGCAGGAACAGGGATCGCGCGTGGACCTCGATGCCGGCGGCGGCCAGCCAGGAGATCGTGCCGGAAGCGATCATGCGCTGGTCCGCGACGTTGACCGGCAGCTGGACGATCTCGGGGGCGAATACCTCGAGGATGCCGTCGAGTTCTCCGGAATCGTAGATCGATACGCCGATCTTGCCGGCGCGGCCATCGGCGCGAATCCGTTCGAGCGCCGCCAGATGCCGCTCGCCGTGCGGCCCGAGCAGCGCGTGGCCGTGATGAACCAGAAGGCCATCGACGCTCGCGCGTCCGAGGCGGGCCAGCGAGGCGTCCAGATGCCGTTCGATGGCGTCGGGATCGGCGGCCATGTCGGCGGCGCCGAGGGTCTTGGTGATCAGGCGCACCGGTCGGTCGCGCGGCAGGGCGCGGCCGAGCACCGCCTCGGCATCGCCATAGGCGGGCGCGGTGTCGATCAGGGCAATGCCGGCGTCCAGCGCTTCGGCCAGCAGCGCGGCGACCTCGTCCTCGGGCACGCGACCGCGGGCGTTCGACACGCCGTAGTCGGTGCCGAACTGGACGGTGCCGAGGCCCAGACGCAGCGCGCTCACGCCGATACCGCGGCGCGGAAGGACGCCACGACGCGCTCGACCTCTTCGTCCGTCAGACCGGGATGCAGCGGCAGCGTGAGACAGCGGCGGTAGTAGCTTTCGGCGCCGGGATAGTCGGCGTTCGAGGTTCCCAGCCGGTCGCGGTGCCAGGGTTGGCGATGTACGGGGATGTAGTGGACCTGGGTGCCGACGCCGTCGGCCTTCAGCCGCTCCGCCACGGCGCGCCGCGTCGTGCCGAGTGCCGCGTAGTCGACCAGCGCGACGTAGAGATGCAGGCCCGAGCGAGCCCGCTCGGACGGGTCGGCGTGCGGTATCTCGACGTGGGCGAGGTCGGCGAAGCGTGAATCGTAATGCGTCGCGATCTCGCGCCTGCGGCCCACGAAGCGGTCGAGCTTGCCGAGTTGCGACAGGCCAAGTGCCGCCTGGATGTCGGTGAGCCGGTAGTTCAGCCCCAGCGCCTGTTGCTCGTAATACCATGGCGGCGGCGAGTTGCCGGTGGCGTCCTCGTCGCGCGCCACCATGTGGTCGGCGCCCCGCTCGATGCCGTGCGAGCGGTAGAGTCGCAGCAGGCGGGCGAGTTCGGGGTCGTTGGTGACCACCACGCCGCCCTCGCCGGTCGTGACCGGCTTGACCGGATGGAACGAGAACACCGACATGTCGGCATGGGCGCCGCAGCCGACGGGTTTGCCGTCGGCATACATGCCGCCGAACGAATGGGCGGCGTCCTCGATCACGATCCGCCCGGCCGTCGCCTGGCGGATGGCGGCCGACTCGACCGCCAGCCCCGCCATGTGGACCGGCATGACGACCCGGGTATCGGGCGCGGCGGCCAGCGCCCCGGCCCAGACGGCCGGCGGCGTGGCGATGGTGGCGGGGTCGATGTCGACGATGCCTGCCTCGCCGCCGCACAGATGGACGGCGTTGGCGGTAGCCACGAAGGTGATGTCGGGCACCAGCGCCCGCGTGCCCGCGACGACGCCGGCGGCGAGACACGCGACGTGCAGGCCCGACGTGGCGGAATTGACGGCGACGGCGAATTTGGCGCCGACGCGTTCGGCGATGGCGGCTTCGAAGTGCTCCACGACCGGTCCGGTCGTCAGCATTTCGCCGCGCAACACCGCCGCGACCGCGGCGATGTCGTCGTCGTCTATCCAGTGGCGGCCGTAGCTGAGAAAGCGGTTGGTCATCGGTGCGATCGTCGCGTCACTCGGCCGAGGCCGTGTCGATCATGTGCATCAGGTCGGCCTTGCCCAGTAGCGCGCCCGCGTCGTCGCTGGCGTACTGGAAGTCGTCGCTGACCGGTTTGCCCGTCTCGCCCATGTAGCTCGGCGCCCCGTCGCGGCCCCACTGCTGGAACGAGGGTCCGATCAGGTAGAACTTCGAGAACTCCAGCGTGCTGCGCGCCTCGTCGCGCGGCACCAGCACCTCGTGCAGCTTCTCGCCCGGCCGGATGCCGACCACGCGCTGCTCGCAGTCGGGCGCCATCGCCGTCGCGAGGTCGGTGATGCGCATGGTCTTGATCTTGGGCACGAAGATCTCGCCGCCCTGCATGATCTCCATCGACTGTGCCACGAAGCGCGCGCCATCCTCGATCGTGATCCAGAAGCGCGTCATGCGCGGGTCGGTGATCGGCAGCCAGCCCTGCTTCTTCTGTTCCTGGAAGAACGGGATCACCGAGCCGCGTGAACCGACCACGTTGCCGTAGCGCACCGAGGCGAAGCGGGTTCCCTTGGGGCCGCCGAGATGGTTGGCGGCGGTGAACAGCTTGTCGGAGCAGAGCTTGGTGGCGCCATAGAGGTTGATCGGGTTGACGGCCTTGTCGGTCGACAGCGTCACCACCCGCTTCACGCCCGCGTCGATGCAGGCGTTGATGACGTTCTCCGCCCCCAGCACGTTGGTCTTGATGCATTCGATGGGGTTGTACTCGGCGGCCGGCACCTGCTTCAGCGCCGCGGCGTGCACCACCAGGTCGACGCCGCGCATGGCGCGATCGAGCCTGCCCGCGTCGCGCACGTCGCCGATGAAGTAGCGGATGCGCTCGTCGGTGAAGACCCGCTGCATCTCGAACTGCTTCAGCTCGTCGCGCGAGAAGACGATGATGCGGCGCACGCCCAGCTCGGCCAGCGCGAGCTTGAGGAACATCTTGCCGAACGAACCGGTGCCACCCGTCAGGAGCACGCTCGCGTCTTTGAAAATCGACATCTTCTCAAGTGTCCCGCAAGGATTTCAGGAGGGGTTGATTAAAGGCTGGGGGTACGCGACGCAACATCGGCCGGCGCGTCACGAGACCGCTGGAGACGTACCCGGAAGGCGCGATCTCCACGCCACGCGGCACGGTGGCGTCCCGCGCGTCCGTCACGCCGGTTCGCCGGAGGTTGGCCGGCGGAGTCGGCGCCGGCCGACGGCGGATTCCCGCTCGTGGGCGTCGCGGTCGATCCGGTGCCAGCCGCTGGCGCAGGCGCCCAGCAGCGCCGCCCACGTGATGGCGATGCCCGGAATCTGGAGCGAAAAGTCGAACAGGGAGTGAAGACCCACGAGCACGCTGGCCGCCAGCGCCAGCCAGCGGAATTTTCGCCGGTCCGGCGTCGTCCCGGCCGCCTGGACGACGACGACCAGGGTCGCGAGGATCGCCAGCAACAGGGCGGCGGCGGCGGGAAGACCGAGGTCGATGGCGGCTTCCAGCGGCGTGTTGTGGGCGTGGTCCTGCATCAGCCCATAACCCTCTGGCTGGACCAGCGGGAAAACCCAGACGAAAGTCCCCAGCCCCCAGCCGGCCAGCGGCCGCGTCGCCAGCGCCTCGAGCGCGGCCTGGTAGAGGCGGGTCCGCGCGTCGAGCTGGTGGCGCAGCAGGTCGGGATTGTTGGCGACGTCGGCGACGCGGTCCTGCAGGAACGTGGTCTGCGATACCGTCGCGACCAGCCAGACCGCGGCGGCCAGACCAGCGAGCGCGAAGAAACCGCGAACCAGCGGCCGGGCGCCGGCGAACACGTAGCCGGCGAAGACGCAGAACAGGCCCGCGAGGACCGCGGCGAGACCGGCGCGCGAGTTGGTCAGCGCGACGGCGGTGCCCAGCACGACGATGGCCGTGGCGAGCACCAGTTGTCGCGCTTCCATCGCGGCCGGGATAGCGGCCCGGATTTTTTCCAGCCCGCCTTCGCGGCTGGCGACGGCGCGGCGCAACGGCTCGGCGAAGAGGGCGAGGGCGGCGACCAGCGCCAGGCCGCCGTAGGTCGCGAAATGGTTGGCGTTGGGGAATGTCGCGGAGAGCCGGAGATAGTCGCGCGGGTCGCGGAAGCGTTCCCACAGCACGTACAGCGTGCCGTTGTGCAGATGGTTGAGCAGGCCGTAGAGAGAATAAATCGTGGCGGCTGCCACGACGACGGTCACCAGCCGGCGCGCGTCGCGCTCCGATCTGCAACACCAGACGGCGAGCCAGAACACGCCAACATAGGTGAGCAGCCGCAGCAGCGCCACGAAAGTCAGTTCGGCGTCGATCGAGACGCGCGCTGCCACGCCGGTGCCCAGCCCGCGGCCGGCGGCTTCGTAGAGCGGGTTGGCCAGTCCGCCGCCGCCTGGCCACGGTATCGTCTGGACCAGACACCAGAGGCAAACCACCGCCATCAGGGCCACGGGTACCGGCCATGGTCCGGGCCGGGCGGGCCAGGCACGCGACAGCTGAGCGACGGCGAGCGCGGCCAGCGACAGGGCCGTCAGCACCGCCAGCGGCGTCCATATCCAGTCCCGGTTGCCGCCGAAGAACAGCGGGGCGACCGCGACGACCAGATACAGACCAAATCTGGCGATCGACGCCGTGAACGGTTCGGCCGGGGCGGCGTTGGGTCTGGGCACGGGGTCCATGCTCGGGTCAGGAATGGGATCGGTCGCTCGGCCCAAGCGCTAGGGCCTGTCCCTAATTATTCGATTCCCAAACGGCGTGCCAGGTGATTCATAGCGGGTTGGCCGAACGGGAGGGCTGACCAATGCGCCGACATGGCTTGAGCGACCACCAGTGGAAACGGATCGAAAACCTGCTGCCGGGGC
>CAMDVZ010000210.1 GCA_945878895.1 Caenispirillum bisanense
AACGCCGGTCCGACGAAGGCCAAAGCAAAGGCGGCACCAAAGGTCGCGAAGGTCGCCGCGCGGGCGAAGGCAGCCACCAAGGCAAAGCCGCCGGCCAGGGCTGCACAAGCGAAAGCCGCCCCGAAGCCGGTCGCGGCGAAGCGCGCGAACCGGGCCAAGCCCGCGATGCCGACCCGCGTCCCGGCCGCGCCGCGCCGCGCCGTCAAGGCCCGCCAGGCAGCGACGCGCACGCCGGCGGCGCGGCCCGCGCCGCACAAGGCTCCGGCGGTGCAAACCAACATCTACGAGCGCAACCTCGACCAGAACGCGGCGAATTTCTCGCCGCTCACCCCGATCCAGTTCCTCGAGCGGTCGGCCAGCGTGTTCCCGCACAAGCTCGCGCTGATCCATGGCGCGCGGCGTCAGACCTGGAGCCAGACCTACGCGCGCTGCCGGCGGCTTGCGTCGGCGCTGGAAAAGAGCGGCATCGGCATCGGCGACACGGTGGCGATCATGGCGCCGAACATCCCCGAGATGTACGAGGCGCACTTCGGCGTGCCGATGTCGGGCGCGGTGCTGAACTCGCTCAACACCCGGCTCGACGCGGCGATGCTGGCGTTCATTCTCGACCACAGCGAGACCAAGGTGCTGATCGTCGACCGCGAGTACCATCGCGTGATGAACGAGGCGCTGTCGCGCGCGACGGTCAAGCCACTGGTGATCGACATCGACGACGCCGAAGCCGCCGATCGGGCCCCGATCGGGAGCATCACGTACGAGGCGTTCATCGCCGATGGCGATCCGGCGTACGCCTGGTCCTACCCGACGCACGAGTGGAACGCGATTTCGCTGAACTACACGTCGGGCACGACGGGCAACCCCAAGGGAGTCGTGTCGAGCTATCGCGGCGCCACCCTCGCCACCTACAGCAATGCGGCGACCTGGGCGATCGGATCGCATCCCGTCTATCTGTGGACGCTACCGATGTTCCACGCCAACGGCTGGTGCTTCCCGTGGACGCTGGCGCTGGTCGCGGGGACCAGCGTCTGTCTGCGCCGAATCAGCGCCGGGTCGATCTTCGAATCGCTGGTCGCCTACGACGTGACGCACATGTGCGGCGCGCCGATCATCATGCAGTTCATCATCGGTGCCACCGCGGAAGAACGGCGGCCGCTGCCGCGCCGGGTCGAGTTCATGACCGCGGCGGCGCCACCGCTGGCGGCGGTGCTGGAAGCGCTGGAGAAGGAGAATTTCCGCGTCACGCACGTCTACGGGCTGACCGAAGTGTACGGCCCCGCGACGGTGTGCGCCTGGCACGCCGAATGGGACGCCCTGCCGAGCGCCGAGCGGGCCAGGCTGAAGGCGCGCCAGGGCGTGCGCTACGTCGCCGAAGAGGCCGTGACGGTCATGGACCCGACAACCATGACCGAAGTGCCGAAGGACGGAAACACGCTGGGCGAGGTGATGTTCCGCGGCAATCTGGTCATGAAGGGCTATCTGAAGAACCCCGTCGCCACGCGCGAGTCGTTCGAGGGTGGCTGGTTCCATTCCGGCGACCTCGCCGTGCTGCATCCCGACGGCTACATCGAGCTGCGCGATCGCTCCAAGGACATCATCATCTCGGGCGGCGAGAACATCTCGACCATCGAGGTCGAGGGCGTGATCATCAAGCACCCGGCGGTGCAGAACGTCGCCGTGGTCGCCAAACCGGACGAGAAATGGGGCGAAACCCCATGCGCTTTCGTCGTGCTCAAGCCCGGCGCGTCGGCGACGGCGGAGGAAATCATCGCCCATTGCCGCGCCAACATGGCGGGCTTCAAGATGCCACGCCACGTCGTCTTCCGCGACCTGCCGATGACGTCGACCGGCAAGGTCCAGAAGTTCGTGCTGCGCGACTGGGCCAAGGTGGTCTGACCAAGGCCCACCCTGGCGCCGCCATCTTGCGGCACGACGCTGCCTCGACGCGTGGCGCAACCTAAGGACCGGACGTGACGCAGGGAGTCCTGGTTCGCTCGACAACGACCGGCGTGCGCCCGCTCGGCGTGCGCGGCACGCCCTTGCACGCCGCCCATGCCCAGATCAGGGCCGCCATCCGCCGTCGGCTCGGCGAGCGCCACGCCCTCCTGCTGGCCGAACCAGAGTCCGACGAGACCGGCCGGCGGATCGACTGGTACGCCGGGGTCGAGGGTGTCGTCGTCGCCCTCGATGCGTTGCCTCCCGAGCGCCGCGAGGCGTTGCGGGCCGACATCGACACGCTGTTCACCGATATCGTCGAACTCGGCACGCGACTGGAGGAGTCTCCGTCGGACGACGCGCGCGCGACGGGAGCGGCGCTGCGCCTCGCCTGCCGCTACCCGTCGGAGGCGTGGCTGTTCGCCGTCGGCGACCAACCCGTCGTGGTTTGCTGGGGCTACGAAGCCGACGCCACGGGCGCCGTGTTGCCACCGCCGGACGCCGCCGTGGTCGCGGCGGCGGCACCCGTCTCGACCACCGCGGTTCCCGCGGCAGCCATCGCGGCCGCAGCCACCGGATGGCGCCCATGGCCCTGGCTTGCCGGCGGCCTGCTGGCGATTCTGTTGCTGCTGGGCGGTGCGTGGTTGCTGCGTCCGCACGGCGCGATCGATCCGCTGGCGCAGGTAACGCACCTGCCGCCACAGCCCGCGCCACCGGCACCGCCTGCCCCGCCCGACCCATCCATCGAAATGAGCAAGTCCCTTGGCGAGGCACAGACCGACGAAGCGAAGCTGCGCGCGACGCTGGTATCGTTGCGCGAGGAGTTCGCCACCAAGCGGGCGGCCTGCCCGCCACCACCCCCGCCGCCGAAACCACCCGAGCCGCCGGTGGTCGAGAAGAAGCCCGATCCGCCCAAGCCGACGCCCAAACCACCGGTCGTCGCGGCCAAGCCGCCGGACCCGCCGCCGCCGCCGCCGAGGCCGGCCGACGGGCTGATGCGGATGCCGACCCAGCCGACCAACGACTATTCCTTCCTGAAGGGATGCTGGCGCGGCGATTCCTTCCGCTACACGCCGCGCCATTCGCCGGGCAATCACACCTATTGCTTCGACGGCAACGGCAACGGCAGGCTCGTCTTCCACTGGGCCAACGGCACCACCTGCACCGCGCCCGCCCGCGCCCGCTTCCAGGGCGACACGCTGATGATCGCCGATGCCGACACCACCTGCAGCGACAACAGCCGCTGGTCCCAGGATCGCCTGGTCTGTCGGCGGGGCGCCGATGGCGTGGCACAATGCAGCGGCGAGACCAATCTGCCGGCCGGCGGCGGCGGTATCCTGGGTGGCCTGTTGGGCGGCTCGACAACGCCGACCCGCTTCACCGTCCGCCTGCACCAGCAATAGAAAACAGCACGCGAGAGGACACGATCATGCTCGACGCTCCGGACTCCCCGGCCCTCGCGTTGCCCAAACCGACCCGCGATCTCGCGCAGGCCAAACGCGATATCGCCGAGTTCGGCCTGTGCATGATCGAGGGCGCGATGGCGGGTGCCAAACTCGCGCGCGTCCAGACCGCCCTCTATCGCGCCGCCGACGACGATCGCGCCCGCGGCCAGATCAAGAAATACATCCGCGACCATGTCCACGACGACACCAACCAGCGCGTCTGGAACCTGCTGAGTCGCGACCCCGTGTTCATCGACCTGGTGGAGGACGCCGCCGCCCTCGATCTCGTGCGCGCGACGATCGGCTGGCCGGCGTTGCTCGGCAACATCTCCGCCAACATCACCGGTCCCGGCGGCGGCGAGATGGTCCTGCATGCCGACCAGACCTCGATGCCCGTGCCGTGGGCTCCGGCGCCGCAGGGCATCAACGTCGCCTGGTGCGTCGACGATTTCACCGACGAAAACGGCGCCACCCGGATCGTGCCCGGCAGTCATCGCCTCAACCGCCCGCCGCGCCCCGACGAAGCCGAGATCGCGACGGTGCCGCTGGTGGCGCCCGCCGGCACGATGATCGCCTTCGAAAGCCGGGTCTGGCACAAGACCGGCTTCAACCGCACCGCGGACAAGCATCGCGGCGCCATCTTCGCCTGGTACTCACGGCCGATCTATCGCACCCAGGAAAACTGGTTCCTGTCGCTCGCGCCTTCGGTCCGCCAGTTCGCCTCCGAGGACATGCTGGTGCTGCTCGGCTACAAGACGACCGGGATCGGGCTGGTCAACGGCGCCTCGCCGGTCTGAGCCGTCGACACACGGCGACCGTCAACGCGCCCGAGCCACGCCACATTTCCTCTCGTATAGTCGGCCAAGGATGGACCGGCGTGGCGGAAGTGCCCGCGCCGCTTCGTCGGGAGACGATGGCACGTGGCCGGCACGACGCTCGTTCGCACCACCCTGTCGGGAGTCCGGCCGCTCGGCGTGCGCGGCGAACCCCTGCACGCGACCCACGAACAGATTCGCGGTGCCATCCGCCGCAGGCTCGGCGAGCGGCACGCGCGTCTGCTGGCCGAACCGCAGGCCGACGACGCCGGACATCGCATCGACTGGTACAGCGACGCCGCTGGAACCGTCATGCCGCTGGCCGAACTGCCCGACGACCGCCGCGCGAGGGTGCTGGCCGACGTCGAAACCCTGTCGGCCGAAATCGGGGCGCTGGGCGGGAGTTTGCGGGAGTCGGCCTCCGACGACGCCCGCCTGCTGGGCCAGGCGCTGGAACTGGCGCGGCGGCGCCCATCCGACGACTACGTCTTTCTGGTCGGCGACCAGCCGGTCGTGGTGTGTTGGGGCTACGAGCCGGACGCCGCGGGCGCGCTGCTGTTGCCGCCGTCGTTGCCGGTGGCGGCGCCCGCGCCCTCTCCGACCCCGGCCGTGCTTGCCGCCGGCCCGGCCGCGCTGGCGACGCGTCGGCCATGGCCGTGGTGGCTCTGGCTGCTGGCGGGGCTGCTGGCGCTGGCGTTGCTGTTGGGCACCGCCTGGCTGCTGCGGCAGATCGTGCCGACCGGTCCCGACGTCGCCGTCACGCAACTGCCACCGCCTCCGGCACCACCGCCGCCACCCGCCCCGCCCGATCCGGCCATCGGATTGCGCGACGACATCGGCAAGGCGCAGGCCGAGGAGGAAAAGCTCAAGGCGACACTCGCCGCGCTGCGGGAGGAGTTCGCCGCCAAACGCGCGCGGTGCAAACCGCCCGAGCCACCCAAACCGCCGGAACCACCCAAGCCACCGCCAGTGGTCGACCGGAAGCCAGATCCTCCCAAGCCGCCCGTCGTGGCGCAAAAACCGCCCGACCCGCCCAAACCGCCGCCGCCGCCCAACGACGGACTGATGCGGATGCCGAACGCGCCCACCAACGACTATTCGTTCCTCAAGGGCTGTTGGCGAACCGACACGTTCAAGCATGGACCGGCGATTCGGCCGGGCTACGCGCTCTATTGCTTCGACGCGGCCGGCAACGGCTCGATGGAGTTCCGTTTCGACAACGGCGTAACGTGCCGGGCGCCGGCAACCGCCCGGTTCGGCGGCAGCCAGCTCGCCATCGTCGACGCCGATGCCAGCTGCACGCCGAGCGGCCGCTGGGCGCAGGACAAGCTGTTCTGCACGCAAGGCGCGGGCGGCGTCGCCAATTGCACCGGCAGCAATCGCACCGAACGCTGGACGGTCAATCTCCACCGCGTCGGCGGATAGCCGGAAGCCCGACCGGTGACCGCGACCACGCTGCTCGCCACCACCTCGGCCGGAGTCCGCCCGCTCGGCGTTCGTGGCGAGCCGTTGCACCACAGCCAGACCCAGATCCGCGAGGTCGTGCGGCGGCGACTGGGGGCGCGCCACGCGGCGTTGCTGAGCGAGTCGCAACCGCACGAGAACGGCCGCGTCGACTGGTATGCCGACGCCGAAGGCCCGGTGCGATCGCTCGTCGACATGCCCGAGGCGGAACGCGTCGCCACGCGTGCCGTTATCGACGGTCTGCTCGCCGACATCGCCGCCCTCGGTGCGTCGCTGGCCGCCGGCGGCAGCGACGACGCCCGGCTGGCGGGCCAGTCTATCGAACTCGCCGCCCGGAGCAGGATCGACGCGGACATGTTCGTGGTCGGAGACCAGCCGGTGGTGGTGCGCTGGGGCCATGAGCCCGACGCCGACGGCAGCGCCATCCTCCCCGCGCGCCCGTCGTTCGCAACGCCGTTCGCAACGCCGTCCGCCACGCCCGTCGCCACAAGCGCGCCCGCGACAGTAACGGTTGTCGCCCTGGTCCGACGGCCGTTTCCCTGGCTCGTCGCGATGCTTGGCGGCCTCGCCGCGATTGCGCTTGTCATTGGACTGGCTTGGCTGCTGCGACCGTTCATACCGGTCGAACCAGACGCGCACGTCACCCGTGCGCCGCCACCGCCTGCCCCACCACCATCGGAGCCGCCGCCTGATCCGACGATAACGCTACGTGCCGAACTGGCCGTCGAGCGTTCGTTCGAGGAGCCGATGCGGAAGGCGCTCGCCTCGTTGCGCGAGGAGTTCGCCAAGCGCCACGCCGGCTGCAAACCACCCGAGCCGCCACCGGCCAAACCGCCCGAGCCACCGGTCGTCGAGAAGAAACCGGATCCGCCCAAACCACCCGTCAAGCCGCCGGTCGTGGCCGAAAAGAAGCCCGATCCGCCGCCGACACCCAAACCCGCGCCACCACCTACCGACGACCGCATGCGCCTGCCGACGACGCCAACGCGCGATCTGTCTTTCATGCAGGGCTGCTGGCGCAGCGATCCCTTCAAACACGATCCAAGCCGGTCCGCGACCGGCGTATCCGAGTACTGCTTCGACGCCAATGGCCGCGGGAATTTCGTGTTCCGGCGCGGCGCGTTCACCTGCCGCACCGGCGCCACCGGACAGTTCGAGGGCTCGATGCTGCGCATCCGCGACGGCGACACGACGTGTTCCGACGGTACGCTCTGGTATCAGGATCGGCTGGACTGCACCGCCGGCGCCGACGGCGTCGCGGTTTGCCGAGGCGAGGCGCAGGACCCGAGCGCACCGGGTGGTCGGGTACGCTGGAGCGTCAACCTCCACCGCACGCGATAGCGGGCCCGCACAACGCCGGTCGCGCCTCGCGACACGCACGTCGCGATCCGACATCGACCCGCAGGCACGCCCGTGTCGGCGGCCGGCGGAGGCGCGATCAGTGTCGCGTCAGGTCGACAATCTCGTCCTTGATCTTGAGCTTCTTTTTCTTGAGGTGGTGGATAACGTCCTCGTTCGGCGACGGCCTCGCGGTCTCGTCGTGGATGGCCCGCTCGAGGGCCTCGTGCCGCTGCTTCAGGGAGTCGACCCGGTCCAGACTGCTCATGCGCAACCTCCTCCTTGAGAACCCGAGAGAACACGAAGAGTCTACGCCTGCCCGACTCCATCGCCAAACAAAAGATGCGAAGGCGACTTTGCATCCCGGTGGGGATAAACTGTCGGCATGGTCAGCACTCCTTACCGATTGATCGTCGGCATTTCGGGCGCTTCCGGCGTCGTCTACGGCGTGCGTCTGCTCGTGGCGCTGCGCGGCCTGGACGTGGAAACCCATCTCGTGATGACACGCACCGCCGAAGTCACGCTGGCACACGAGACGGACTGGAAAGTCGCCGACGTGAAAGCGCTGGCGAGCGTAACGCACCCCGTGACCGACCTCGCCGCGGCTATTTCCAGCGGATCGTTCAGGACGATGGGCATGGTGATCGCGCCTTGTTCGATGCGTTCGCTGGGCGAGATCGCGACGGGCATCTCGAGTTCGCTGCTGACCCGGGCCGCCGACGTCGTCCTGAAGGAACGGCGCAAGCTGGTGCTGCTGGTGCGCGAGACGCCGTTGCATGCCGTGCATCTGCGCAACATGGTGACCGTGTCGGACCTCGGCGCCATCGTGGCGCCGCCGATGCCTGCCTTCTACAGCCGGCCGACATCGGTCGACGACATCGTGAACCACACGGTGGGGCGCGTGCTCGACCTGTTCGATCTCGACGCCGGAATCGTCAAGCGCTGGGGCGAGAAGCCCTAGCAGCCTGTCGGACTGAGGTGAACGGGCGAGAAAGTTCGCCCCGGGCGGGCCTCGGCGGACCGCGCGGTCGTGTCGGGGGCGTCCCGGCGATGTCTCGGGACAGCGTTTTGGCGGCTCCCGGGCGTCGTCGGTGGCTGGTCGTGGCGAGCGGAGGCGCCGTCAGGGCTCTCAGGCGTGGCTCAGGGCGAACATCCGCTTGAGATTCCACGCCATGGTCACGAGGGTCCACTCGCCCCGGGCGTTGTCGAGGCCGCGCAGCATGAACTGGCGGAAGCCGAGCACCGA
>CAMDVZ010000211.1 GCA_945878895.1 Caenispirillum bisanense
CGGAAGACCCGCGTCGGGAGCCCGCGCGCGGACCCGCCGGAGAGGCATCGGGGCGACCCGATCGGTGGCCCGACGGGCGTCGGAGCCGTCGGCGGCGGAAGCCACCGGGTCAGACCGGGCGAAAACCTCAAAAAGTAACGGCCTCCGAGCGTAGCGAGGGACCCCGGATTCGTCGGGATTTCGCGAGGCATCGACGCCGCGTTGGGGTCCCTCGCTACGCTCGGGATGACACTGGTTTTGCGCATCGGGCGGTGCGCCAACCCTTGCGCGCGTTGGCTTTTCGCCTCGCCGCGAGATGTGTAGATGCCCTGCCCCGCGTCGGGGGAGAGCGACATGAAGGGCGGATGGCACCGCCAGGCGCCCACAGTTGGTGCCCATGAGCGCGCCACTGCCGCGGCGCGCGCCCGGACGGGGTCCGCCGGTCGGTGTTTCGACCGATTCCAGAAACGCTCTACACGATGTCGAGCGGCGTGCGGCGTCCGGGTGGCGGGAAGGCGCGGTCGAGATCGGCGAGATCGGCCGCCGTCAGCGTCGTGTCGAGGGCGCCGAGGTTTTCGTCGATGCGGCTGCGGTCGACCGATTTCGGAATCACGACCATGCCGTCCTGCCGCAGCAGCCACGCCAGCGCGATCTGGGCCGGCGTCGCCGAATGGCGCGCCGCGATGGCCTGCAGCGTCGCGTGGCGCAGCAAAGGCCCCTGGTCGAGCGGCGAGTAGGCCATGACCGGCACGCCATGGGCACGTTGCCAGGGCAGCAGGTCGAACTCGACGCCGCGGCGGGCGAGATTGAACATCACCTGGTTGGCGCCGCAGCGCCCGCCGTCGCGTTTCCACCACGCGTCGATGCCCGCGCGGTCGAAATTGCTGACGCCCCAGTCGCCGATCTTGCCGGCTTCCTTCAGAAGCTCGAAGCCAGCGATGGTTTCGGCGATAGCGTGGTTGCCGGGCCAGTGCAGCAGATAGAGATCGATCCGGCCGGTGCCGAGCCGTTTCAGGCTGCGTTCGCAGGCAGCGATGGTGCCGGCGCGCGAGGCGTTGTGCGGCGAGACCTTGCTCACGAGAAAGACGCTGTCGCGCCGGCTTGCCGGCAGCGCCTCGGCGATGGCTTCCTCCGCGCCGCCGTCGCCATACATCTCGGCGGTGTCGAGCATCGGATAGCCGGCGTCGAGCGCGTGCGCGATGGCGTCGACCTCGTCCTTGCGGCGGCGACGGTTCTCGCCCATCCGCCAGGTACCGAGCCCGAACACCGGCATGCGGTTGCCCGAGGGCAACGCGACGGTGGCGATGGCGCGCGTCATGGGCTCTCCGTTCCGCCGCGACAGGGCGGCGTCAGATGTGGAACTCCAGCCGCTGGCCGACTTCGGAACGTACGCCCCGGCGGCGGGCGTCGTTCAGCAGATCCTCGATGGTGATGGCGTCGAGCTTGGCCATCAGTTCCTCGCGCAGGCGGCTCCAGGTCGGCCACACCACCTCGTGCGCCAACGGCGAGCCGACCGATTCGTCGCTCGGCTCCGTCTCGGCCTCCAGCGTGCGCACCAGGCGGACGATCTCGCCCAGCCCGATCAGGCGCCGCTCGCGACCCAGCGCGTAGCCGCCGCGCGGACCGCGCTTGCCCGCGAGGATGCCCGCCCGCACCAGACGCTGCAGCACCTGTTCGAGATAGCGGCGGGGGATCTGCTGGCGGCGCGTGATGTCCGCACTCGACACCGGCTGGCCGCCGCCGTTGAAGGCGATGTCGAGCACCGCCTCGATCGCGAACATGGTCTTCTTGCTCAGCCGCGGCATCGTCTAGCCCTTCAGGCCGGTCGAGCCGAAGCCGCCGGCGCCGCGCGCGCTGTCGGGCAGGGCATCGACCTCGTGGAACACCGCTCGCCCGCAGCGGCCGAGCACCATCTGCGCCACCCGCATGCCGCGCGTGATCGTGAAGGGGTCGGGCCCGAGATTGATCAGGATGACGCCGACCTCGCCGCGATAGTCGGCGTCGATGGTGCCGGGTGCGTTGGCGACCGTAACGCCGTTCTTCGCCGCCAGCCCGGAGCGCGGCCTGATCTGGGCCTCCCAGCCCGGCGGCAACGCGATGGCGATGCCGGTCGGCACGATGGCGCGGCCCATCGGCGCCAGCACGACGTCGGCGGTCACGGCGGCTAGCAGATCCATGCCGGCGGCCTGCTCGGTGGCATAGGCCGGCAACGGCAGGTCCGCGGCGTGCGGTAGGCGCTTGACGGCGATCGCGAGGTCGACGGCGGCAGCATTCATCGGGTCGGATCCATCCTCGGGCACGCGGACGCAGGCTCTCCCCGTCCGCTGTTCGGGCACCTTCTCGCCCGAACGGGAGCGGGAAGGGAAGCACTGTCGCGGAGCAGCCAGACCAGCCTCACGCGAAGCGGGCCGCGACGCGGCGGGCGAGTTCGCGCGCGACGGCGTCCTTGGATTGCGGCGGCCACGCCTCGGCGCCCTCCGTGGTCACGAGATGCACGGTGTTGTCGTCGCCGCCGAAGGTGCCGGTGGCGGGCGACACGTCGTTGGCGAGGATCCAGTCGCAACCCTTTCGGGCGCGCTTGGCGATGGCGTTGGCGACCACGTTCTCGGTTTCGGCGGCGAAGCCGATCACCAGCGCCGGCCGGTCCGGACCCGGCGCCGAGAGCGTCGCCAGGATGTCGGGATTGGGCACCAGGTCGATGGCCGGCGGTTTGGCGCCCGGCGCTTTCTTCAGCTTGGCGTCGGCGGTGTTGGCCACCTTCCAGTCCGCCACGGCCGCCGCGCAGACCGCGATATCGACCGGCGAGGCGTCACGGCACGCCGCCAGCATCTGGTCGGCCGACTCGACACGCACCACCCGCACGCCCGGCGGATCGGCAACCGCGACCGGGCCGCTGACCAGCGTCACGTCGGCGCCCAGCGCCGCCAGCGCGCGCGCGATGGCGTGGCCCTGCTTGCCCGAGGAATGGTTCGAGATGTAGCGCACCGGATCGATCGCCTCGCGGGTCGGCCCGCTGGTCACCAGCGCCTTGCGTCCCGCCAGCGGCCGGTGCGTCAGCGCGCCCTCGCTCCGCGTGCCGGGAAGCTCGATCGTGTCGGGGCCCGCGAGCCTGGCTTGTGGCGGACCGGCGGTCAGCTTGCCGGCGAAAATCGATTCGATGGCGGCCACGATCTCCAGCGGCTCGGCCATGCGACCCGGCCCATGCTCGTTGCAGGCCATGGCGCCCGCGTTGGGACCCACGAACATCGTGCCGCGCGCGCCGAGCAGCCCGACATTGGCTTGCGTGGCCGGATGCAGCCACATCCGCACGTTCATGGCGGGGGCGGCCAGCACCGGCTTGTCGGTCGCCAGCAGCACGGTGGCGGCGAGATCGTCGGCCATGCCGCCGGCCATGCGGGCCAGCAGATTGGCGGTGGCCGGCGCCACCACCAGCAGGTCGGCCTGGCGCGACAGCTGGATGTGGCCCATCTCGCTTTCGTCGGTCAGCGAGAACATGTCGCCATAGACGCGGTCCTCGCTCAGCGCCTGCAAGGAGAGTGGCGTCACGAATTTCGCCGCCGACTCCGTCAGCACACAGCGCACCGCGGCGCCGCGCTCGCGCAGCCGGCGGATCAGGTCGAGACACTTGAAGGCGGCGATGCCGCCGCCGACGATCAGCAGGATACGTTTGTCCCGCAACATGCGCGCGCTGTCCCCCGGCCGGTTTGAATCGCCGACAAGCTAGTGCGCTTTGCCGCGCGATGGAACCACCGGGTTGGCGGGGCGCCCTATTCCAGCACCTGCCAGCCGAATTCGTGCAGCGGCAGCGTATCTTTCGCATAGGCGCACAACGCCTTCACCAGCCGGTCGCGGTCGAACACGACTTCCGGCTTCAACGTGCGGCGGGTGTAGAAGGATTTGAGGCGCAGCGCCTGCTCGATCCTCGGGTCGGAATCGGGATAGCCCGAGGGCTTGCGCGTCAGGGTCTCGCTCGTGTTCAGCGTCAGCTTGCCTTTCTTTAGCGCCGCCTGCATGGCGAGAAACCGTGCCGGCCGGACCACGATGGCGCGCCGGAACGTCGCCAGATCGACCAGTTCGGGCTGCCAGAAGCCGGCTGCCATCACGATCTCGTCGGCCTCGATGCCGAGATAGAACCGGCCACGCGACTGGCGGCTGCCGTCGCGCGTCAGCATCATCGCGGCGTGCGTGTTGTAGGGCCGCTTGTCTTTGGCGAACCGCACGTCGCGATGGATGCGCATCATGGCGGTGCGCGGCTCGCCGGTGAAAGGAATGCCTTTCTTCGCGAAGGCTTCGGCGGTCGCCGCGATGGTCGCCAGCATCGGCGCCTTGACCGCCGTTTCGTAAAGCGCCCGGTTCTCCTCGAACCACGCCTTGTTCTGGTGGAACCCCAGCGCCTTGAGGAACTTCAGCGTGTCGGGCGAGAATTGCGGGTCGACGGGTTTGGCGGGGACGGCGCGGGGACGGGCGGGCATGTGGATTCCGATGATTGGGCGGGCGCGCTGCGCCGGGAGCGGAGCAAGGGCAAGGCGAGCTAGTCGGTCCGCCGCGTGGCTTGTCGGTGTTTGCGGTGCGCGGCGTGGAAGTCGATCGACACCTGCTTCAACTCGCCGGAGTCGTCGATGTTCCACGATGGGCGGTAGCATTCGCGTGGCTTCATGGCGGCAATTCGAAGTTCGATGCGCCGCCACCACAGCAAGATATGGGCGGCCTGCAATTCACCGCGCGCGCTTGCCCACCGGGGCGGCAGATGGATGACTCTGGCGCCGGTTTCGAACACCGCCACCACCTGCGGCGGCAACCGGAAGAAATCGGCATCGGCGGTCAGAATGGCGTCGCCACCCTCGCCCATGAAGCGTCGAATCCAATGCTCGTCGGCAGCACCCTTGTCTCCGGCATCGACGACATGGGTCAGTTCCCAGCCCGGGCTCAACGCCATGAGGCGGATCGCCGCCACGATCCGCATCGACACATGCTCGTCGGCGCGTATCCTCACGCCGCCTTCGCGAGGTTCACCTCGAACTCGAACGCCTCGTTGGCTTCGGCGTCGGTGAGGCCAAACCATCGCGCCGCGCGCGAGATACTGCCCTCGGCCTTGATCAGACGGACGATCGCGACGGTCGGAACGTTCCGGTTCTCGATCGACGGCCGGCCGAACGCGACGCGCGGGTCCAGCACGACGTGGGGGAACTCGGCGCGGGGATGCCACGTGGTGGCGAGGTGCGAGGCGGGGTCGAACGCTACCCCCCGGGCGAGAACGCGCTCGATGGCCTCGTACATCTCGTACTGGTTGTCGACGAGGCCGAGGATGACCTTGTCGCCGGTCTCGTCGGCGGTCTCGCGGAAGACCTTCTTGCGGTCCGTCACGAACCGCACGCCCGAGAGCGCGAAGGGATGGCGGCTCTGCAATTCGACGCGGGCCTTCTCGGCTACCCGGCGCAGATGCTGGAGGGATACGCCCTGCCGCCGGAAGTGATCGAGGAACCTGATCTCCAGCAAATCCCGGAAACTCACGGTCTGCTCGCCCTCGCCCGGCGGGTAGTCCCGCGCGACAACGGCGCCGGCGCCGCTTCGCGGGTAGCCCTGGAGCCAGGCGTTAACGCGTCGAACGCTATCAATGCCGAGCAGGCGCGCGGCGTCGCGCGCGGAGTAGAACCCCCCCGACAGCGGATCGTTTCCGTTCGCCGCGACCTTCATCGCAATCCCGTGACTCCGGTATTTCCGGAGACCATCATAGCGGAAGGGCAGATCGGCCGGTAGCCGCCCTACGCCGCCCTTGCCATCGCGCCCCGCACTTCTTCCAGTCCGTCGGCCGCCGTCGCGGAGATCGTGGTGCGCACCATGTGGCGGGCGGCATCGCCGGGCCAGGGACGGCCGCGATGCATGGTGGCGCGGTTGTCCCACATCACCACGTCGCCGGCCCGCCAGCGGTGCAGGTAGGTGAATTCCTCGCGGGTGGCGTCCTCGATCAGCCCGGACAAGGTCGCCTTGGCCTCGTTGTCGCTCATGCCCTCGATGGCGTAGGCGTGCGAGGCGACGTAGAGGGCGCGCCGGCGGTTGACCGGGTTGCGCCAGCTCAGCCGCCATTGGACCGGCGGCAGGGCGGCGCGCTCCTCGGCATTGGCGAGGTTCGGCGACACCTGGTCGCGCGAGTTGGCGTAGCTGTGGGTGACGACCGCGTCGCGCAAGCGGGCCTGCGTGGCCGCGGGCAGCCGCTCCCACGCCTTGCGGGTGGAGGCGAACTGCGTCTCGCCGCCGTGGCCGGGAATCGTGCGCGCCGACAACACCGACGCCAAGGCCGGCGTCGCCTTGAACGAGGAGTCGGTGTGCCAGAGCTGGTTGGCGCGCGCGACCAGCGCCTCGCGGTGATCGTCGGGAACCAGGCTGCCGTCGGGCGCGATGTTCTTGAGTATCGAGTAGAAGCCACCGGCCCCCAGCGACGCCACCTTCGTGCGCTCGAGCGGCCCGAAGGAGCGGCTGAAGGCGGCCTGGATGTCGTCGGCGACCGGCTGGTCGCGGAACAGCAGCACCGAATGTTCCTCGAACGCGGCGCGCACCGCGAGGTAGGCCGCGTGGTCAGACGCGACATCGACGATCGACACGCCGCGCACTTCGACGCCGACGCTGTCGCTGAGAGGGACGAGTTGCATGGTGGTCTCCCGGAGTGGCGTGGTGGCAGGCAGTGTAGAGCGGATCGGGGCGGTTCGAAAACCGCCCCCGGGCGGATTCTGGCGCCGGCTCTTCGTCAGGCCGCGGCCGCATGCAGCCGCAACTTCAGCGCCTGCATCACCTTGAGAATGGTCGCCAGCTCCGGATTTCCCTCCACCGACAGGGCCTTGTAGAGGCTCTCGCGGCCGAGTCCGGTCTCGCGCGCGACGAATGCCATGCCTTTGGCGCGAGCGATGTCGCCAAGCGCTGCCGCGATCAGGGCCGGGTCGCCTTCGGCGAGCGCCGCTTCCAGGTACGCGACCATGTCGGCCTCGTCCCTGAAGTGCGTGGCCGGATCCCATCGCCGCGTTTTCGTTTTCGCCATCTCGGGTTCCTGGAGGGAGCGAGCCAGTATCGTCGGGTCCGCCACCGACCCATGTTCGTGCCGCGAAAGCGCCACCGTCGCAACGACTCTTCCTTCTCCCCGCGGAGGCGGGGAGAAGGTGGCGCGCAGCGCCGGATGAGGGGCTTCGCGGCGTTGCCGGCGGCACCTTCGCGGGAGCCAGAGCGAGGTCGTGGCGAGGTCTCGAAGCCCCTCATCCACCCTTCGGGCACCTTCTCCCCGCCTCCGTGGGGAGAAGGGAAAATCAGCGAATTTCAACGCTTTCTCGCTACTGCACATGCGCGATCCACGGCGCAAGAAGGTAGACGTGAGGCTATTCCGGCGCCCATGCGCGAGAAGGATCGATGTCCGCTCGGGCGTCGGAACCGGACCGCGACCGGACTTCCTTCCCGCCGTGTCCCATCGCACAATGCGCGTCATCCCCGGGAGGAACCGACATGGACGAACGCATCAAGGTCGAGATCGTGGACGGCGTCGCCGACGTGCGCATGGTGCGCGCCGACAAGATGAACGCGCTCGACGAGGCGATGTTCGCGGCCCTGATCGATACCGGCGCCAGGCTGGCGGCCGACCGGTCGTTGCGCGCCGTCGTGCTGTCGGGCGAGGGCCGCGCGTTTTGCGCCGGCCTCGACACCGGCAATTTCGCCCGCCTGCGCGAAGGCAAGCCGATCGGCATCGGCCAGACACGCCGCAAGCTCGCGGACCGCACGCACGGCATCGCCGGTCGCGGCCAGCAGGCCGTGTGGACGTGGCGCACGATGCCGGTGCCGGTGATCGCCGCGGTCCATGGCGTGGCGTTCGGCGGCGGCTTCCAGGTCGCCCTGGGGGCCGACATGCGCTACGTCGCGCCCGGCACGCGGATGGCGGTCATGGAACTCAAATGGGGCCTCGTCCCCGACATGGCCGGCATGGCGATCATGCGGCGCCTGGCGCGCGAGGACATCGTGCGCGAGCTGATACCAGCCTACGTAGCGGCTGACTTCATTTAGGGATTCCCAGCGCGGCCAAATTCCGAATCAATGCCGCGGTGCGACGAATCACATGGTGGAGGCATCGATGGGCGCGGGACTTCCGATCACGCGAGACGACTACACGAGCGCGGAGCTTCGCGCCATCAGCGCGCGATGCACG
>CAMDVZ010000212.1 GCA_945878895.1 Caenispirillum bisanense
CCGCCATGCCGCCCTGGCCCGTCATCCACGAGATCGACGAGAAGTTCACGATCGAGCCTTTGCGGGCGGCGACCATGTCGGGCAGCACCGCCTGGGCCATGAAGAAGACGTGCTTGAGATTGACCGCGATCAGCCTGTCCCACAGTTCCGGCGTGACGTCGGGCGTGGCGTGGCGGTCGTCGAGGGCTGCGTTGTTGACCAGCGCGGTGACCGGCCCGAATTTCGCGCGGATCGTCTCGACGGCGCGGCGCAAGGCAGCGATGTCGGTCAGGTCCGCGTGTTCGAAATGGACGTCGCCACCGAGTTCCGCCACGAGTGCCTTCGCCGGCCCGTCCTGGATGTCGACGAAGGCGACCTTGGTCTTCTGACGCGCGAAGCCGCGCACGATGGCTTCGCCAATACCGGTTGCGCCGCCGGTGACGATCACCACGCGGCCGGTGAGATCGGGGTAGATGGCTCCGGACATGATGGCTCCCGCGTCATACGACGGCGCCATCATGCCATCATCGGCGCGGGTTTCGAGACCTTACTTGCAGGCGCACTTGCCGCCGGGGCCGCCGAAATTCTTCTGGGCGAAGCTCTGGGCGTCGGAGAGGTAGTTGAATTGCCCGAACTGACAGACGCCGCTGCCGCGCGCGATCTTCATTTGCTCGGGCGAGCGCGAATCGACCTCGACCTTGTCGCTGGCGCAATAGACGTAATAGTGGGTTTGCGCCGACGCCGTGGCGGAACCGCCGACGCAGCCGGCCACCGCCATTGCCGCCAGAATTTTCTGCATGACCATCCTCCCGCCGCTGGACGACCCGGAGCATGGCGGCAAATCGTGGCGCTGTCGCGGCGATTTCAGGTTGGCGGCGACTCCCCGATCGCCGCCGGGTCGTGGCCGTACAGCCAGCCGATGTTGGTGATCGAGCGGTCGCCACCGGCGGCCATGGCGGCGTCGCGGGCGATCTGGTCGGGGCCGTCGGGGTAATGGAAACGCACCCGGTTGCCGGCCGACATGTCCTGCAGACGCGTGGCGCGCGCCTTGCGCGCCCCTTCGTAGCGCGCAAGCGCCGCGACCACGTCGTCGCGTCCCTGCGTCAGACAGCTCGCCAGCGCCGCCCCGTCCTCGATCGCCTGCGCCGCTCCCTGAGCCATCATCGGCAGCATCGGATGGCAGGCGTCGCCCAGCAAGGTGCAGCGCCCGGTCGACCAGCGCGGCAAGGCGGGCCGGTCGTGCAGGGCCCAGATAAACGTCTCCTCGACCGAGCCCAGCAGGGTGCGCACGATGGGATGCCAGCCGGCATAAAGCGCCCGCACCTCCTCGATGTCGCCCCGGTCGGTCCACGATTCGGCGGTCCAGCTGTCGCGCTCGACGATGGCGACGAAGTTGTGGCGCGTCCGGCCCGACACCCAGTAATGCACGAAGTGGCCGCCCGGCCCCATCCAGTTGCTCGACACGACTTCCAGATCGAGATGCGCGATCTTGTCGGCCGGCACCAGGCCGCGCCACGCGACGCAGCCGGTGAAGCGCGGTTTATCGGGTCCGTACAGGCAATGGCGGACGCGCGAATGAATGCCGTCGGCGCCCACCAGCGCATCGACCTCGATCCGCGCGCCGTTCTCGAACGTCGCCACCACGCGCTCGCCGAGATCGTCGATCTCCCGCAGGCGATGGCCGACATGCACGCGTCCGGGCGGCATCGCCGCGGCGAGCACGCCGACCAGATCGGCGCGGTGGAAATGATAGTACGGCGCACCGAATGCCGCCTCGATCTCGGGCCCCAGCGGCGCGCGCTGCAAGGTGCGGCCATCGTCCCAGCGGCGCTGGTGCACGCCCACGGGGCGCACGCCGTTGATGTCCAGCGCCTCGACGATTCCGAGGCGTCGCAGCAAACGCGAGGCGTTCGGGCTGATCTGGAGCCCAGCGCCGATGTCCGACAGCTCGCGCGCCTGCTCGTAGACATGCACGTCGAGGCCGACCCGCAGCAGCGACAGCGCCGCCGCCAGCCCGCCGATGCCACCGCCGATCACCGCCACCGACAGGGGTTTGCCCGCCATGCGCGTCGCTCCCCGAATCCGCGCCGGCCCTACAGCGTGTCGTAGGTGATCTCGACCTCGGGGCCGAAGGCGTGGCCCTGGCAGGTCAGCACCCAGCCGCTCTTGAGATCGTCGTCGGTGTAGATGTCGTTCTTGGCCAGCACGATCTTCCCCTTGATCGTCTTGGCCGCGCACGAGGCGCAGAAGCCTTCCTCGCACGAGGACATCGGCGACAGGCCCGCGGCGCGCGCTGCTTCCAGGATCGTCTGGCCCCTGGCGTAGGGCACGCTGTGCGTCTTGCCTTCGAGATGGATCGTGATCGCCGTCGGGACAATTTCGCCTTCCGGCATCGGCTCGACCGGCACGTCGCTGTTGCCGGCCGCCTCGAAGCGCTCGATCCGCACCCGCTCGCGCGGCATGCCAGACGCGAGCAACGTCGTCTCGACCATCGTCATGAAGGGGCCGGGGCCGCACAGATAGGCCTCGGCGTTCTCGTATCCCGTCATCGCCGCGACGATTTCGGCCGGCTTGGCGAAACCCTGGTCGGCGTCGAGATGGTGGACCATCTCCAGCCGGCCGGGATGGGCGGACGCCAGCGCCCTGAACTCGGCGTCGAAGATGATCGAGGGCTTGTCGCGGTTGGCGTAGAAAATCCGGATGCGGCGCGCGGTGGTCTTCAGCGCGACTTTCGTGATCGCCATGATCGGCGTCACGCCGCTGCCGCCCGCGAACATCAGCAACGGTGCTTCGCCACTGCCCAGCACGAAGCGGCCGGCCGGCGGCATGACGTCGAGCGAATCGCCCGCCTTCACCGAATCGTGGAACCAGTTAGAGCCGCGGCCGCCCTTGACGCGCTTGATGGTGACCTTGGGCAGGGCGTCGGTTTCGGGCGCGCTCGACAGCGAATAGCAGCGAGCCACCGCGCCGTCGGGGTGCGTCACCCGGAACGTCAGGAACTGGCCGGCCTTGTAGCGAAACCGGTCCGCGAGTTCGGCCGGCACCTCGAACACGAACGAGCGCGCGTCGGGCGTTTCCTCGACGACCCGCGCCACTTTGAGCCGATGATACGCCATGCCTCGATCCCCCGGTTTTCCAGCGCCGGCCGTCCTAGCAGAGAACGCGACCCGACGCAGCGAGGAGTCGGCCGCGGCTTCCGGTCCGACGCGCTACTTGCAGGTCTCGATCTTCGGCGGCCCGTCGAGCGAGGCCGCGGCCTTGCGGATGTCGAGGCAGCGGTTGCCGATCCAGGCCTTGCCCTGCACCAGCAGGCCCCAGCGCGCCATCGCGTCGGCCTGGGCTTCCGGCGTGCCCTCCACGCGCGCGATCATCCAGGCCACGGTGAAGATGTTGGAGGCGGCGAAATCGGCCGCCGCGGTGTCGCGCTCGGCCTTCCACGACTCGGCGTTGGCTTTGGCGGCCTTGCCCGAGGCGCCCGAGGCCGAGGCGCGGTCGGCCAGCCAGGCGTGGGCGGCGTCGACCACGCCCTCCTGGCCACCACGGGCGTTGCGCTCGGCCTTCACCTCGGCGACCAGCGTCTTGTAGGGCTTGCCGCCGATCGTATCGCCCTCGCAACCCATGACGCGGCAGATCCGCAGCCAGACCATGTACTCGGCGAGGATGATTTCTGTATTGCCGTTGTTGGCCAGCCGCCACTTGCGCGCCATGTCCCAGCCGCGGGCGGAGAAATTGGCGGCGAAGGGCTTGGCCGCCTGCGGCGTGTCCTTCTCGATTTCCGCCAGGATGGCGCGCGCCACCGCCGGCCATTCGGCGGGGATCTGCGCCCGGGCCGGCGCCGCCAGGCCAAAAGAGAGGGCGGTCAGCGCCGCCAGTCCGAATCTACGCGCCGACATCGTGTTCTCCGAAGTTCGCGCCGGCTCGCCGTGGTCGACGACGGCGGCGGGTTGGGTCCTTTTCCGGGAGCGCGCCACTCCACTGGCGCTCATGGGAGCCACTGCACGACTCCCGCGACCGCGCCGCGAACGAAAAAGCGCCACTGGAGTGGCGTGCTCCCGGAAAAAGATCGAGCATCCGCGGTCATCGCCCGGCCGCTCTCCCGGAATCCGTGCGCCTCAGTGCGACTTGATGTGGCGCGGCTGGTAGGTGTGGCCGTCGAAGCCGCCGAACAGCTCGTGGATCTGCGGATGGCCGACCGGCTTGCCCGACGGGTCGGGCAACAAATTCTGCTCCGAGACGTAGGCGACGTAGGTGGTCTGCGCGTTCTCGGCCAGCAGATGATAGAAGGGCTGGTCGCGCCGGGGCCGCGTCTGCTCCGGAATCGACATCAGCCATTCCTCGGAATTGGCGAACACCGGATCGACGTCGAAGATCACGCCGCGGAACGCATGGATCCGGTGCTTGACCACCTGGCCAATGCCGAACTTGGCCGCGCGCATGCCTTCGCCGCGCTCGCTCGACCCAGCCGTGACGGCGTTTCCCATTCGGCCCTCGACCGTTGACGACCCCCTGGGGGCCCGGACGCGACTGCCCCGCGACGCGGCAGCCACTGTTGCAGTATGCCTACACCGTGCCGCGCCCGCAACGCGGCAACCACCGACCGGGCGCCGGCCTCCACCATCGCCGACCGGCCCGAGGGTCGAACGCCATTTGGGGGTGAAGCCAGCCCGCATCGAGGGTTTCCCGCCGTGCGACGTACCTGCAGGGCTGCATGCGAGGGCCGAACGCGGCGAGATCGGCCCGCTGCGCGTCGGTCCGGGCGCTCCAGTCCGACGAGATTGACGTTGCGGGTTCGACGAATGCGCTTGCCGTCGAAAGCCGGCAGCCTCGTTAGGCGAGAACCTGCAGGCCATGCTTCCGCACGACCGTCAGCAGCTTGAGGGCCATTCCGCTCGGCCGCTTGGCGCCGGTTTCCCACTTCTCGACCGTGCTTTCGCTCGTGTTGAGGTAGCGCACGAACACGGGCTGGCTGACGTTGTTGGCCTCGCGGAGCCGCTTGATCTGGGCAGGCTCGATCTCGCTCGGCACGACCAGGTGACTCGCATCGAAGTCGCGCATCGTCGCCTTCTCGAGCGCGCCGGCCTTGTGAAGCATCGCCGCGGACGAGTGGATCGCCTCGGAAATATCGCTCCCGACGCCAATTCAACAGTGAATAGCCTCGGGGGGCGGGGTCGCGAGAACGGCCCGCCTGGGCTGCCATGGCTGGCTGGCCAGCGGCGGTTCGGCAAATCCATCGATTGACGTTACACATCAAATAATGTATTATAAAGATCGTGAACAACCTCTTCCTGGGGGACAAATCGGGCCGCCGCCTTGATCAGCGACGGGCCTTACGAACCGCGATATCCAGCGAATGGACGTCCGCGTCCAGCATTCGCCGCCCCGCGTCCAGCCCAAAACAGGTGCCGTCCAGCTTTCGGGACGGCGCATCCAGCCCAAACAGGCCGCCGTCCAGTCGAAAACCGGGCGATTTAGCCGAAACCCGTCGCGTCCAGTCGAAACCCCGGATGGGGGGGGTATCGGCTGGACGCGGGGCCGGCCGGCGCCGGTATCGCGTGGTGGAAGGGTTGCTGACTCCGGCGGGCCGGGCGCGTAGAGTGAGGCCAGACCCCGCTGGAGAACCGGGCTTGGCCAACGATCTGTCGGTGACCTTCTGGGGCGTGCGCGGCTCGATCGCCTGCGCCGGGCCGGAATACGTGCGCTACGGCGGCAACACCTCGTGCCTTGAGGTCGTGGCCGGCGGCCGGCGGCTGATTTTCGATGCCGGCACCGGCATCCGCAAGCTGGGGCTGGGGCTGTGCGCGGCGGCGGCGCGGATGGAGGAGATCGACATCTTCTTCACCCACACCCATTTCGATCATATCTGCGGCCTGACGTTCTTCGCGCCGCTCTATGTCGAGGACCGCAAGGTGAGACTGTGGGCGGGCCATCTGCTGCCCGAGCACACCATAGTCGACGTGGTGAAGCACGTCATGGCGGCACCGCTGCATCCGGTGTCGCTCGATGTTTTTACAGCCGACGTGCAGTTCAACGATTTCACTTGCGGCGATACGCTCCATCCGGCACCGGGCGTCGTGGTTCGGACGGCCCGGCTGAACCATCCCAACGGCGCCACCGGCTACCGGGTCGAGCATGGTGGCCGCAGCATCTGCTACATCACCGACACCGAGCACGACGGCGTGGCGCCCGACGCCAGCATCGTCGGGCTGTGCCGCGACGCCGATGTCATGATCTACGACTCAACCTATAGCGACGCGCAGTATCCGGCCTACCGTGGCTGGGGTCATTCGACCTGGCAGGAAGCCATCCGGGTCGGCGACACCGCCAATGTCGGCACCGTCGCGATCTTCCACCACGACCCCGCCCACGACGATGCGTGGATGGACCGCGTCGCTGCAGAAGTCACCGCCATGCGCCCGGGCATCGCGGCCAACGGCCTGCCCCGCGTCCTCGTCGCCCGCGAAGGCACGACGCTGCGCCCGTGAGCGGTTCGTCGCGCATTCCGGGGCCGCGGCGGCGATGAGCGGGCGGGGCTGGTGGCGTACCGCGCGCCTGGGCTTGCCGACCGTGCTGGGTCTGGCCCGCCGCGGCTGGTTCGTGCCCTACTGCTATGCCGCCACGTTGCCCGAAGCCGGCGCCTCGCCACCCTACCCGGCGGTCGAAGCGGTTTTCGCCGCCGCCACGCCGGCGTTTCTCGCCACGATGGACCGCATCGACGCCTGCGCCATGCCCTTGCGCGCCATCGCCACGGGCACGACATCGGAGGGTCCCCGGCCGCGTTTCGACCAGGCCTGGTATCCCACCCTCGACGCCTGTGCCGCCTATACCATCCTGCGCGATCTGAAGCCGCGGCGGATCGTCGAGGTCGGCTCGGGCCATTCCACCCGCTTCCTCGCCCGCGCCGCGGCCGACGGCGGCTACGACTGTGCGATCGTGGCCATCGACCCCGCGCCGCGCGCCGACATCGCGCGCCTGCCCGGCGTGACGGTGCGGCGCCAAACCGTGCACGAAGCCGGCCTCGAACCCTTTGCCGCTCTAGGCCCCGGCGACGTGCTGTTCGTGGATTCCAGCCACGTCCTGATGCCCGGTAGCGACGTCGATCTGCTGTTCAACCGCGTCCTGCCGATGCTGCCGGCAGGCGTCGTCGTGCATGTCCACGACATCGCGCTGCCCGACGATTATCCCGCCGACTGGGGCTGGCGGAACTACAACGAACAGCAGGGCGTCGTGCCGCTGCTGACCAGTGGCACCTGGACGGCGCTGTTTTCCAGCCACTTCGTGGCCACGCGCCACGCCGCGCGGGTGTCGACGTCGGTCGTGGCGACGCTGCCGGCGCATCCGGAGGCCCGGCCGATGGCCTTGTGGCTGCGCAAGGAGTCGTGACCGCCGATAGTCGGCCGCTATCGTCGCCGAGCCGCCCCGGCATGGCCGAACGCGCTACACTGGCGCCATGACCGCCCCCTCTCCCTGGACCCGACTGCGCGGCTGGCTGTTCGACGGCGGCGATCTCGACATGCCGCCCGAACGCGTCCGGGCCGTCATCCGCGACCAGCAGGACCGCAGCGAAATCCTCGTCAGTTGCGCCCAGCTGGCGGCCGCGGCGCTGTTCGCGATTCTCTACGCCGTCGCCCGCATGGCGGAAGGGCAGGCCGATCATGTGACGCTGGCATCGGCCATCCACTTTTTCTGGAGCATGGTCGGCGCCGATCCCGAAACCGGCTGGATCGGGCCGCTCTACCGGCTGCTCGACCGGATCGAATTCGTCTTCGGGGCACTCGCGATCTACACCGCCGCGACGATCGCCCGCCTCGCTCTGGCCCTGCGCCGGCGCTTGCGGCCGTGGATGCTCTATGGCTCGGCGGCGATGGACATGGCGCTGCTGATGGCGGTGATCTGGAGCTTCCATCTCAAATACGGCCAGCCCGCCGCCTTTTACCTGAAGGCGCCGACTTTCGTTTACGTCTTCATTTTCATCGCCTTGCGCGCCCTGCGCTTCGAGGCGCGTTTCGTGCTGTTCGCTGGCGCCATGGGCGCGCTAGGGCCTGTCCCTAATTATTCGATTCCCAAACGGCGTGCCAGGTGATTCATAGCGGGTTGGCCGAACGGGAGGGCTGACCAATGCGCCGACATGGCTTGAGCGACCACCAGTGGAAACGGATCGAAAACCTGCTGCCGGGGCGA
>CAMDVZ010000213.1 GCA_945878895.1 Caenispirillum bisanense
GGCAGAAGGCCGGGCGGCCACCCCGACGGTGGGGATCATCGACAGCCAGAGCGCCAAAGCGGCGCAAAAAGGGGGGCCCGGATCGATCCGCAAGGCTACGACGCGGGCAAGAAAGTGGTCGGGCGCAAGCGTCACATCGCCGTCGACACACTCGGCATGCTGTTGAGCGTGGTGGTGCATTCGGCCGACATCCAGGACCGCGACGGCGCGCCGGACTTGCTGCGCGACCTCGCCCGCCGGGCGCCCATGATCGTCAAGCTGTTCGCCGACGGCGGCTACCGGGGACCGAAGATGGCCGCCGCGGTCGCGGCGACCGGCACGTGGGAGCTGGAGATCGTCAGCCGCAAGGAGGCCCATAAGTTCGTCGTGCTGCCCAAGCGCTGGATCGTGGAGCGCACGCTGGCCTGGATCAGCCGAAACCGCAGGCTGGCGCGCGATTTCGAGCGCTTCGCCTGCTCCGTCGTGGCCTTCGTGCGTCTCGCCGTCATCGGTGTCATGCTCCGGAGGCTCGCGAGGCTGGAGGCCGCCGCGTGATGGCGGACTTTCCGGATCGGCTCTGAGGCGCCGCGCGGACGGGCGCCAACGCCCCCGCGGGCCATCGCGACGGCGTCCGCGTCGGTCGGCGCGCCATGCGTCGCGTCGCCAAGGATACACCGGCGAGTTACCTCGCGAACGAGGAACGGCAGGACTCCATCGAGCGGCTGTTGCTTCGCTTCGGTGAAGCGATCAAGGCGGTTCCGGCGGCGACGTTGCCCGGGATCGACCCCGCCGTGGAATGGGACAAGCCGATCCGGTTTCGCGATCTCGCCGCGCACTGGTACGAGGATGGCCTCGATCACGCGTTGATCTGGAACGTGTTGCGCCACGATCTGCCGCCATTGATCGCGGTGCTCGAAGCGTGGCTGGCGAGGGTGACCGACGGGCGCGAAGCCTGAAGCGCCTCTGCGCGTCGACGGTACCCTGCGGTCGAACGTGCCGCGCGGTCGGCCGTCCTTCGCCACGTGGTCGCCAGTCCCTCGTTCCGGACCGCATCGCGCCGCCGCCGCGGGACGGGTCTCCGCCTGCGACGCTTGGCCGATTGGTCGGACCGGCCAGTCGCGTCAGACTTCGACGCGATCGCTGCCGGATGCAGCTGGGTCGCTTGCCTGCAACGCACGACGCGGCGATCGGCCGGCGTGTCGAGGAGGGGAAGCGCGCATGACGTTGTTCCTGAGAGTCCTCGCGGTCGCCATCGTTCTGGCGGGCTGCGCGCACGCCGCTCTTGGCCTCGGCGCCGACGCCCTGCTCGGCGCCGTCGTGTCGCGGGAAACGCGGGCCAACGCATCGCTCGACAGCCAGAACCGCTTCTACGGTACCGCCTTCGTTCTCCACGGCGTGGCGCTGTGGCTCTATTCGGGCGACATGGCGCGGTATGCGACCTTGTTCCGGGCGCTGCTGGCGGTGACGTTTCTGGGTGGTCTGGCCCGGATCGGCTCGGCGATGGCGTTCGGCTGGCCTGCACCGGTCATCGTCGGGCTGGCCGCAAGCGAATTGCTGCTGCCGCCGGCGCTGTGGTGGTGGTCGACGCGGCACGGATAGGGATGGCGCCGAACAGGCGAAGGCCGCGTCACGGGCCATCCAGCGATCGCCGCGGTCGCGACCAACTCAGCCGATTATATCGAAGTTATCCGGCTATACCGGGAATCCGGTAACTTCGATAACTTCGGCATGGAGCGCCACGTCGTCGCCGCCACCGTCCACCGCCGGGATCCGCCTTGTCCCTCGTTTTCGCTCCTGCGAGCGGCGAGGGGGACGGACTCCGGGGTGGCGGGGCGTGCGTGTTGATGCCGGCATGACCCTGCCGGTGGGGCGGCCGGCCCGGTGGTTGTCCCCGCCGCGAGGCGAGGGCCGACCGGGTGGCCGGATAGCATCCGGACCTGTCGAACAACGGTGCTTCGGCGGGCTCGCGAAGGCGCCTTCGCGGGTTGTCGGAGCGGGTGGGAGGGAACTCAACGCGGTGGGATCGGCGGGGCAGCTTGCGCGGGTCGACACTGGACCAGTACCCGCCGATCTGGGGTGAATATAAACCACGAAAATAAGATAATCAAGAGTTAAAAATAAAATATACAAACAAGAATGTATATTTTAAACTCCCGCCGAAGCCGAACGCACCGACCATACGGCGCGCGGGCGGTTCGACCGGCCCCCGCACGCGGAACGGCGTGTCCGGATCAGGGCAGGGCGGGAGGGCGTGGATTGCTGGACGTGCGCCTGACTTCCGGAGAATAATCGCGGGAAAACAACGGGCGACGAATGCCCGCCCGTCCGACCGCCGGATTCAGTTGATCGGCCCGAAGATCTTCGAGGGGTTCATGATGTTGTCGGGGTCGATGGCGCGCTTGACCGCCCGCATCAGGCCCATCGCCTCGCCGTGTTCGGCGTGCAGGTACTTGACCTTGCCGATGCCGACGCCGTGCTCGCCGGTGCAGGTGCCGCCCATCGCCAGAGCCCTTGCGACCATGCGGTCGTTGAGGTCCTCGGCGCGCGCCAGATAGGTCGGATCGTCGGGGTTGACCATCATCGTGAGATGGAAATTGCCGTCCCCGACATGGCCCACGCTGGGGGCGTAGATGTCGCGCTCGGCGATGTCCTTCTTGGTCTCCAGGATGCACTCCGCCAGCCGCGAGATCGGCACGCAAACGTCGGTCGCCCACATGCCCCAGCCGGGTTTGAAGGCCTTGGTCGCCCATGCCGCGTCGTGACGCGCCTGCCACATGCGGGTGCGCTCCTCGGCCTGGCCGGTCCACGCGAAATCGCCGCCGCCATTCTCGGCCGCGATGGCCTGGACCATCGACGCCTGCTCGGCGGTGCCGGCCGGGGTGCCGTGGAACTCCAGGAACAGTGTATTTTTTACCGGCAAGCCCAGTTTGGAGTAGAAATTCAGCGTCTCGATCTGGAGGTCGTCGACCAGCTCGATACGCGCCACGGGAATGCCGGACTGAATGGTCTGGATGACGGTATCGACTGCCCCTTCGAGGCTCTCGAACACGCAGGTGGCGGCCCCGATCGATTCGGGAATGCCGTACAGCCGCAAGGTGATCTCGGTGATGACGCCGAGGGTGCCCTCGGAGCCGACGAACAGCTTGGCGAGATCGTAGCCGGCCGCGGACTTGCGCGAGCGGCGCCCCAGCCGGATCAGCTTGCCGTCGGGGGTGACGACCTGCATCGCCAGCACGTTCTCGCGCATGGTGCCGTAGCGCACCGCGTTGGTGCCCGACGCGCGCGTGCTCGCCATGCCGCCTATGGAGGCGTCCGCACCCGGATCGATCGGGAAGAACAGGCCGGTGGCGCGGATGAACTCGTTCAACTGCTTGCGGGTGACGCCGGGTTGCACCACCACATCCAGGTCCGATTCGTTGACCTGGAGCACTTTATTCATGCGACTCACGTCGAGCGAGATGCCGCCGAGCGGGGCGCTGATGTGGCCTTCGAGCGAGGTGCCGGTGCCGAACGGGATGATCGGCGTCTTGTGGCGGGCGCAGATCCGGACGATCGCCTGGACCTCCTCGGCGGACTCCGCGAACACCACGGCGTCGGGCAGATGCGCCTCGTGGTAGCTGATGTCCTTGCCATGCTGTTCGCGCACCGCGTGGGCCGTCGTCAGCCGCTCGCCCAGCAGGGCTTTCAGCTCGGCGATGGTCTGGTCGACATGCGGCGGGCGGGCGACGGCTGCGGCGGTGGCCATGGGGTCTCCGGGGTTGGCGCGAGGCCGCGACAATGGCGGCAAACCGGAGGCGCTTCAAGGCACGCCGTGCTATGGTCCAGTATGCCCTTTCGAACGATCCTGGACGGCGGAAGCCCGTTCCATCGCGTCGGCAGGTCGCTGCTGCGCGCGATCCCCCGCGACCTCGCCCTGCCCATCCTGTCGGGTCCCAATCGGGGCTTGCGCTGGCGGCTGGGTGCCGGCGTCAAACGCTGCTGGCTCGGCCAATACGAAACCCGCGAACTGGAGCTGATGCGGCGCTGCGTCCAGCCCGGCAACGTCGTCTACGATCTCGGCGCCCACGCCGGCTACTACAGCCTCGCCGCGGCGCGCGCGGTCGGCCCGGCCGGTCGCGTCTTCGCCTTCGAGCCCGACGCCACCAACCTCGCGGACCTGCGTTTCCACGTCGCCCGCAACGACCTGAAGCAGGTCGAGGTGGTGCCCCATCCGGTCGGCCTCAAGCACGGCGACGCCGTCGGTTTCGGCGGCGGCGCCAGCAGCTTCGAAGGTCACGTCGTGGCCGGCGGCGACCTGCGGCTGGTATCAATCGATGGCTGGCGGGCCGAGACCGGCGCGCCGCCGCCGGACTTCGTGAAAATGGACGTCGAGGGTTTCGAGCTCGAGGCGCTCGACGGCGCGCTTGGCGTCCTCGGGCAACTGAACGCGGTGTGGACGGTCGCCCTGCACGGCGTCGACCAGGTGATCGGATCGCTTCGCCGCCTGCGCGCCGCCGGTTACCGCGTGTTCGATTTCGACCACGGCGAACTGATCGACAAGGTGCCGGTCGTCATCTGGACGCTGGTCGCCATTCCGCCCGCCCGCGATCCCGCGAGCGTGCTCGGCCGTCCCGTATAACCATCCGAATTTCCCAATTCCCGAAACGCCGGAGACCAGCATGAACCAGATCGCCCCCATCGTCGGCCGCAACGAGCCCGAAGGCATCAGCATCAACGGCTGGTCCTCGATCAAGGACACGCTGGCCTCGCCGCGCGTGCTGCGGGCCGAGGGCGTCTATTTTTACGACGACTCCGGCAAGCGCTGGCTCGACTTCACCGCCCAGCTGTTCAACGTCAATCTCGGCCACCAGGACCGGCGCATCATCGACGCCATCAAGGAACAGGCCGAGAAGCTCTGCTTCATCTCGCCCTTCTATCGCAACGAGCCGCGCGAGGAGCTGGCGCGGCTGCTGGCCCAGGTGTCGCCGGGCGATCTCAACACGTTCTTCTTCATGAATTCCGGCACCGAGGCCAACGAGGCGGCGCTGACCTTCGCGCGCATGGTGACGGGCCGCGCCAAGATCATGTCGCGCTACCGCTCCTACCACGGCACCGGCCTGACGACGCTCGGCGTCTCGGGCGATCCGCGACGCGGCGCCAGCGCCAACAACTTCCCCAGCTCGGTGAAGTTCCCCAATCCCTACTGCTACCGCTGCACGTTCAACCAGACCTATCCCTCGTGCGGCGTGGTCTGCGCCACCAGCGTCGAGGAGCAGATTCTCGCCGAGGGACCCGAGACCATCGCCGCCATCATCCTGGAGCCCATCACGGGCGGCAACGGCCCCATCGTGGCGCCGCCGGAGTATTACGGCATCCTGCGGAAAATTTGCGACAAGTACGGCATCCTGCTGATCGCCGACGAGGTCATCAACGGCTTCGGCCGCACCGGCAAATGGTTCGCGGTCGAGCATTACGGCATCATTCCCGACATGATGACGGTCTCGAAGGGCATCAACGGCGGCGTGCTGCCGCTGGGTGCCGTGATGATGCGCGACGGGCTGGCGGAGAAGTTCGTCGACCGCAGCGTCGCCATCGGCTCGACCCAGACCGGCAACCCGCTGGCCTGCGCGGCCGGCGTCGCGGCACTCAAGGCGATGATCGAGGACCGCGTCGTGGAAACGGCAGCCGAGCGCGGCATCTATCTGATGAAGCGTCTGAAGGAGCTGGAGGCCAAACACCGCCTGATCGGCGAGGTGCGCGGCCTCGGGCTGCTCGCCTCCATCGAACTGGTCAAGGACCGCGCCACCCGCGAGCCGCTGGTGGCCTGGAACGCGCCCGACCCGCTGGTCGGCCGCATCAAGGGCATGTTCAACGATCGCGGCGTTCAGATGCACGTCCGCTCGAACCAGATCGTGATCTCCCCGCCGCTGATCATCACCGAGGCGCAGCTGGAGGAGGGGCTGAAGGCCATCGACGAGGTGCTGACGGAACTGGAGAAGACGGCGTAGCGCGCGGCGGTTCATCGGATCGGCACGATGCACGCTCTTTCCATGGGGCGCTTCGGTGGGTATAATGTTCTTTGTTTGTTCCAAGATACGCCATGGCCGATCAATCTGCCATCGAATGGGCCGACGCGACCTGGAACACGGTAACGGGTTGCACCAAGATCAGTCCCGGCTGCGATAACTGCTACGCAGAGCGTTTTGCAGAGCGTTTTCGCGGTGTGCCCGGCCATCCGTTCGAGACGGGATTCGATCTGACGCTGCGGCCGGCGCGCATTCAACAGCCGCCGGCGTGGAAGCGGTCGCGCATGATTTTCGTCAACTCGATGAGCAACCTGTTCCACAAGGAAATTCCCCGGTCGTGCATCGACCAGGTCTTCGACACGATGGAACGCGCCGACTGGCATACGTTCCAGGTGCTGACGAAGCGAAGCTCGCTCATGCGTTCCTACGTCAACGCGCGATACGCGAATGGAAAGGCGCCGCCGCACATCTGGCTCGGCGCTTCGGTCGAGGACGGTGCCTGGTTGTCGCGCGTGAAGCAGTTGCGGGAGACCAGGGCCAGCGTTCGATTTCTTTCGATCGAACCGCTGATCGGACCCGTCGAGCGCCTTGCGCTGGATGGAATTCATTGGGTCATCGTGGGTGGAGAAAGCGGCCCGCGCGCGCGCGATCAATCCAGCGTGGGTCCGGGATATTCGCGACCAGTGCTCCACGGTGGGCGTAGCGTTCTTCTTCAAGCAGTGGGGTGGTCGGAGCGCCAAAGCCAACGGCAGAACGTTGGATTCTAGAGAGTGGAATAACTATCAAGAGCCACTATCTAAGTCTGTGCACATGGAGTAGATTTTGGTCGTGCACAGCCTTCGAGAGCCAAATGACCGCTGCCCCGAGTCTCTGGTCGCTTCAGCCGCACACAGGCGCAAAGCATGAAATTCTGAAGCGATATCTTGAGGCTTGGATTCCCATCTTCGGGTACAGCGGCACTTCTCCACGTCTATTTTACATAGATGGATTTGCGGGTCCGGGGAAATACTCGGACGGAGAAGACGGCTCGCCCATAGTTGCGCTGCGATCCGCGCTTTCGCACGCCACGAAACTGAAGTCGCGCATCGATTTTCACTTTGTTGAAGCCGATTCGGCGAGGGCCAGTCACCTCGACGACTACATTGGTAACATCAGATTGCCGAGCCAAGTCAGTGTAAAGGTACATGCTGGAGTGCCGTTTACGGCCGCCTATGAGCGGATAAAGGTCGAGTACAGCTTATCGACGAGAAGCGCCCCTCCGACATTCGCCTTTATAGATCCATTCGGATGGACCGGGGCTCCATTTTCTATTGTGAAAGAATTGATGAGCGCTCCAAAGTCCGAAGTTCTCGTTAATCTGATGTACGAGAGTATCAATCGCCATCTTTCTCACCCGGATCAGCTTAAGAATTTTACTGCACTATTCGGCACCGATGAATGGAAAAGCACCCTTAATCTGAGCGACAAAACCCAACGCGGGTCGGCGCTGCATCGCCTCTACCAGACACAGCTAGAGCGTTCGGCAGGAATAAAATTCGTTCGGTCATTTGAGATGCGTGACGACGGTAATCGAATTGAGTACTTCATGTTCTTCGGAAGCAATGAAGAACTCGGACTTCGGAAGATGAAGGAGGCAATGTGGAGAGTGGACCAGTCGGGGCAATTCTCCTTCTCCGATGCCACCGATCAAGATCAATTGGTACTGTTCGATAAGGCCGACTTTCGTCCACTCCACGACGCCATTGTCAATGCATTTGCCGGTGCGACGGTTTCGATTGAGGAGATTGAATCGTTCGTCATTCGTTGTACCGCTTTCCGTGAGACTCATTTCAAGGCGGTACTGAAAGATCTCGAGATAACCGCTCCGCCGAGCATCGAAGTGATCGTCCCGGAGAACGGTTCACTCGCTAAGCTGAGGCGGCGTGGAACATTTCCCGCTGGCCGTGGATTGCTGATCCGATTTTGTAGCTGAATTGGACCACTCATACCAGCCGACTTATCGAGTGACACACGCCCATTTCCTGGTGCCGATGGAGCGGATCCGGGCTGGATCGTCGACGAGGAAGCGCCAGGCGCTTTGACAGGCGTCGAGGATCTCGTCGCAGGTGTTCCAGACCCGGGCGCAGAGC
>CAMDVZ010000214.1 GCA_945878895.1 Caenispirillum bisanense
ATAGCTGGTCTCGCGGTCCGTCGGGCGGAAGTTGCTCATCGCGGGGCGCTCCTTCGCAAAGCCGTCCCACGATTCTATACGGACGCGATTCCCGTGGGAATCCCCGACCATCCCCCACGATGCTTTAAGTCCGACAGGCTGCTAGTCCGGCTTGACTATCAGTTTTACAGTGAATATGTGCAACAAACATGGAAGTCAAGCTAGGATCCGGCAGGCGATGAAGCGAAGCCAGCAAGTGATGTCGACGATTCCCCGATCGGGTGGTGCGGGGTGCCGCCGCCGGGTGGAGAGCCGTGTCGACGGGGCGGCGAAGGCCTGGCGCGCCGCGAGTCCGGACGCGCCGGTGACGATACCGGGCGCCGTGGTCGGAACAGGCAGCTATTGCCGGTTTTCGTCGCGCTTCGATATTTCCCTGGAAAACGAGGTCCTGGGCGGCGACCATCCCGCCGGCGTCCAGCCGGTATCCAGCCGAACCGGGCCCGTCGTCCAGCTGCAACGCCCTTCGCGTCCAGCGGTCGACGCCTCCGTCCAGCCGAAACCGGCTCTGTCCAGCCGAAACCGGCTCTGTCCAGCCGAAACCGTCAGAGGGGGGGCGCGCGCTAGACGGCGAGATCGATTATTGTGTGTATATTTCGATGCTGCGGCACAAGGTGCCGGCCGTGACGCCGGTATCCGGCGAACGTCGCAACCCGGCTGGTACGCCGCACCTCTCCTGGTTCTCGCGTCGTGACCGCCGCGAAATTGCCGCCGGTGGAGCGCGACCGTCGCCTCGCCGACGCGCTGCGCGCCAATCTGCGCCGTCGCAAGACGCAGGCCCGCGCTCGCGAAGACGTCGCGGCCGGTACGCCGGAGGTTCCGCCGCCGACGGGCACGAACGGGCCGGGGGAGACCCGAGCCGACGGGGACCGGAGCGTCGCGCCGGCCCACGGTGCTGGCGAAAGGGATCGGTGATGCATCCGCCGCGTTGGGGGCTCCGTCCTCTCGTCGAGTGGCTGTCGTTGCCGGCAGGCGAATCGCTGGGCGTGGTGGCGGGGATCGCCCTGGCGCAGTCGGCGTTTGCCGCTGCCGGGCTCGCCGCCGCGGCGGCGCTCGCCGTCGCGACGCTGGCGCGGGCCAGGGGCGTCCGAAACGCCGCCGTCGCGGCGGTGGCCTGCCTCGTGTCGCCGATGGCGCTCGAAGGCGCCCTGCGGCTGACGCGTGCGCCGCCGGTCGCGTACGCAATCACGCACTTTGAACCGGTCGGGTTGTTCGTACCCGACGGCGATTTCGGCTGGAGGTTGAATGGTCCCGCGATCATCCGGGCGGTCCGTCCGTCCGGTCGCCGGATGATCTACGAGGCAAGCTACTCGCTGGGTGGCGACGGCGTCCGGATCACGCCCTCCAGCCGGTCCGACGGCGACACGGTTCTGTTTCTCCGCGACTCCTTCACCTTCGGCGAGGGAATCGGCGACGCCGATACGTTGCCCGAGCGCTACGCGATCGCGACCGGCCGGCGATTCCGGATCGTCAATCTCGGCGTCCCGGCCTATGGCCCCAACCAGGTGTTGGCGCAACTCGAGGCGGGCGTGATCGACCGCCATGTCCGGGGTCGCGTCCGGCAAGTATTCCTGTGGTTCAACGACGACCACCTGGCGCGCGCCTCGGGCGACAAGGAAAAGGAATGGTGGTGGGGCCGCGCGCCGCGTTACAGCCTGACGGACGGGGGCGTCCGGCGGGTCGGCACCATTGCCGATGCCGCCGCCGATCGCGGCGCGACGGAACGGGCGATAGCCGAATCGTTGCAGGGCGTCGAACTCGCGGGGGTGCTGCGGCCGATCGTCCGCAGTTTTCCGCAGATCGACCTGGTGGAGGCGCTGCTGGGGCGCATCGCGGCGATCGTGCGCGAACGCCACGGCGTCGAGCTCGTCGTCCTCTACTGGACCGAGGATCACCCGATGGGCCTGTATCGGCCGCGCGTGGCGAAGGCCATCGAGCGGGCCGGCGCGAGGCTGGTGCTGGTTCCCGATCTTCTCGCCGCCGCCGGCCTCAAACCGGGCGAAGCGATGATTCCCGACGATGGCCACCCGACGCCGCGACTCAACGCCGTGCTGGCCGCGGCGCTGGCGGCGCGGTATGCGCCCGAAGCCCGGCCGGCCCCGACCCTCGGTGCCGACCGTTCCGTCGTCAAGGAGTGAGCAATGATCGACTTCTACGCCATGGGCAGTCCCAACGTCGTGAAGATCTACCTCGCGCTCGAGGAGATGGAACTGCCCTACACCGTGCATCCCGTCGACGTATTCGGCGGCACGCAGTTTTCGGCCGAGTTCCGCAAGCTCAATCCCAACGCCAAGGTGCCCGTCATCGTCGATCGCGACGGCCCCGGCGGCAAGCCCTACACGGTGTTCGAATCGGGCGCGATCCTGCTCTATCTCGCCGACAAGACCGGCAAGTTCCTGCCGACCGAGAAGATCGCGCGCTTCGATGCCATCCAGTGGCTGATGGTGCAGATGACCGGCGTCGGGCCGATGTTCGGGCAGTTCGTCCACTTCATGCGCTTCGCGCCCAAGGGCAACGACTATTCGCTCGACCGCTACAGGACGCAGGTCAAGCGGGTGCTGGAGACGATCGAGGGGCGGCTCGCGGTCACGCCTTTCCTCGGTGGGAGCGACTACGGGATTGCCGATATCGCGACCTGGCCGTGGCTGCGCGCGGTGCCGATGTTCCTCGGCGAAGCGGCGATGAAAGACTACCCGAAGATCACGGCGTGGAACGCGGTCATCGCCGCCCGGCCCGCGGCGCAGCGCGCGGCCAAGGCGACCGACGAGGTGCGCGCGAAGACGACGGCGTTCGACAAGGCGGCGCCCGACACGATGGACAAGGTGTTCGGCCGCGGCGCCTACAACGCCGCGGCGAGCTGAACCTCCAAGCCGCGGAGCGTGCCATGCGATCGATCGCCGGAGGGCTGTTCGCCACGCTCCTGCTGTGCCTCGCGGTCGTCGCGGCGCGGGCCGAGGACGTGGTCGTGCTTGGCTCCGCCTCGGCCGGCGGCCGCGCGCTGGTGAACCGTCCCGCCGGGCCAGCCGTCGCTGCGCTGGTGCTGCTGCCGGGCGGCGACGGTCGCATCGGGATCGGGGCCGACGGCGGCCTTGCGTCTGGCGCCAACTGGATCGCGCGCACGCGGGGCGCGTACGTGGCCAGCGGTATCGCCAGCGTGCTGGTGGATGCCGGAGTGCCCATCGACGTTGCCATCGCCCACGCGCGCACGCTTTCGTCGCGCGTCGTCGTGGTCGCCATGAGCCGCGGCGCGACCAGGGTGGAGGGGGCGCTCGATCACCGGGTCGACGGCGTGGTGTTCGCGTCGGCCGTGCTCGACGAGGCACGCGCGGGCATCGGCGACCCCGCTCGTCTGCCGCCCTCGCTGCTGGTCCACCATCGCCAGGACCTTTGTGCGGCGAGCAAACCCGAGATGGCGGCGCCGTTCCTCGCCTGGGCGGGTGGCCGCGCCCGAATCGTCTGGATCGATGGCGGCACGTCGCAGGGCAATCCCTGCCGGCCCTTCGTGCATCACGGGTTTGTTGGCCGCGAACCCGCCGTGGCCGAGGCGATCGTCGCCTTCGCCACGACCTTGCGGTAGGTCGACGTGTCTCCGGCGCGCCTCGTCGCCGTCGTCTGCGCCGCCCAGGTGATGGTCCAGATCGGGGCGTTTTTCTGGCCCGCGCTGCTGCCGGGCATGATGGAGCGCTGGCATCTGAGCAACGCCGAAGCCGGCTGGATCACGTCCAGTTTCTATGCCGCCTACATGGTGTCGGTGCCGGTGCTGGTCACGTTGACCGACCGCATCGACGCCAAACGGGTTTACCTGTTCGGCGTCGCCGCGACCGTGGCGGGTCATCTGCTGTTCGGATTGCTGGCCGAGGGGTTCTGGTCGGCGATGGCGACGCGGGCGCTGACCGGCATGGGCTGGGCCGGCACCTACATGACCGGCCTCAAGCTGCTGGCCGACCAGGTCGACGAGCGGCTGATGGCGCGCGCGGTGACCGGCCACGCAGCCAGCATCGGCATCTCGGGCGCGCTGTCGTTCGCGTGCGGCGATCTGATCGCGGCGTGGGCGGGCTGGCAGGTGGCGTTCCTGCTGGCCGGCATCAGCGCGGCGATCGCCTGGATGCTGGTCGCGCTTGCCGCACCATCGCGCCAGCCACCGCCGAAGCGGGCCGACGGCAAGGCGTTGTTCGATTTCCGGCCGGTTCTGCGCAACCGCTCCGCGATGGCCTATGCACTCGCCTATTGCACCCACACGCTTGAAATGAACGCGCTGCGCGGCTGGGGCGTGGCGTTCCTCGGCTATGTCGCGGCCAGCACCGGGGCCGTCGGCGCGTTGTCGCCGACTTTGGCGATCACGATCCTGGGTCTGGTCGGCACCGTCGCCAGCGTGCTCGGCGGCGAGGCGGCGATCCGGTTGGGTCGCAAGCGGTTGATCCATGTCGCCATGGTCGCCTCGATCCTGCTGGGCGCGGTTCTCGGGTTCGCCGGCAGCACGTCCTACGCCCTCGCCGTGATCCTGCTGCTGGTCTATGGCGCGGTGGTCTGGCTCGACTCGTCGTCCCTGACCGCAGGTGCCGCCGGCACGGCCGAGCCGTCGCGACGCGGCGCCACGCTGGCGGTGCACTCCATGCTGGGCTACGCGGGCGGCTTCGTCGGCCCCGTCGTGGTCGGCTGGACGCTCGACCTGTCGGGCGGCATGTCCCGCACGGGTTGGGGTCTGGCGTTCCTCACCATCGCGGTCCTGATGGCAGCGACCTTGGTGGCGTTCGTGGCCATGCGCCCGCGCGAACTGGCAGGGGACAAGGGAGCGGCCGCCCGGGGTTGAGCCGGTCCGGCGGCCCGGCTACAAGGCCGCGCGGCGGGGCGGCACCAATCCGATGGCCGCGCCCAACACGAGGATAGCACGATGGCGATCATGTCGGACCGGTGGATCCGCCGCATGGCGGTCGAGCACGCCATGATCGAACCGTTCGTCGATGCCCAGAAGCGCGACGGCATCATTTCCTATGGCGTTTCCTCCTACGGCTACGACGCGCGCGTCAGCACCGAGTTCAAGATATTCACCAACGTCAACAGCGCCATCGTCGACCCGAAGAATTTCACCGAGGCAAGCTTCGTCGACCGCACCACCGACGTCTGCGTGATCCCGCCCAACAGCTTCGCGCTCGCCCGCACGGTCGAGTATTTCCGCGTGCCGCGCGACGTGCTGGTGATCTGCGTCGGCAAATCGACCTACGCGCGCTGCGGCATCATCGTGAACGTGACGCCGCTGGAGCCCGAATGGGAAGGCCACGTCACGCTGGAGTTCTCCAACACGACGCCCTTGCCCGCCCGCATCTACGCCAACGAGGGCGCCGCCCAGTTCCTGTTCCTCAAGGGCGACGAGCCCTGCGAGATCTCCTATCGCGACCGGGCCGGCAAATACCAGGGTCAGCGCGGCGTCACCGTGCCGAGGATCTGACGATGGACCGCATTCGCGTCCGGGGCGGTGCCGCGCTGAAGGGCGAGATCGCGATCTCGGGCTCCAAGAACGCCTCGCTGCCGCTGATGGTGGCGACCTTGCTGACCGACCAGTCGCTGGTGCTGCACAACGTGCCCAGGCTGGCCGACATCGACACCATGATCGCTTTGCTGGAACAGCACGGCACGCACGTCTCGGCCTCGCCCGGCGAGAACGGTCACCGACGCGGCACGACCTTGACGCTGACCACGCGCGACATCGACTCGACGACGGCGCCCTACGATATCGTGCGCAAGATGCGTGCCTCGGTGCTGGTGCTGGGGCCGCTGGTGGCGCGCTGCGGCGAGGCGCGGGTGTCGCTGCCCGGTGGCTGCGCCATCGGCACCCGGCCGGTCGATCTGCACATCGCGGGCCTGCAGGCGATGGGCGCCACCATCGAGCTCGACGGCGGCTACATGATCGCGCGCGCGAAGGATGGCCTGCGCGGCGTGCGCTACGTGTTCCCGAAAGTCTCCGTGGGCGCCACCGAGAACCTGCTGATGGCCGCCGTGCTCGCGAAGGGCGAGACCATTCTCGACAACGCCGCGCGCGAGCCCGAGATCGGCGATCTGGCGAACTGCCTCGTGGCGATGGGGGCCCGCATATCCGGCATCGGCAGCGAAACGCTGCGCATCGAAGGTGTCGATGCTCTGCGTCCGGCCGAGCACGTCGTGATCCCCGACCGGATCGAGACCGGCACCTACGCCATGGCCGTGGCGATGACCGGCGGCGACGTCGAGTTGGTCCATGGCCGGGTCGAGTTGCTGGAGGCAGCCGCGGACACCTTGCGCCAGTGCGGCGTCGAATGCGTGGCGACGGCGCGTGGCATGCGGGTGTCGCGCCGCGACGGCGTCTTGCGCGGCGTCGACGCCATGACCGAGCCTTTTCCCGGCTTCCCGACCGACCTGCAGGCGCAGTTCATGTCGCTGATGACGCGGGCGGAAGGGGCGGCGATGATCACCGAGACGATTTTCGAGAACCGCTTCATGCACGTGCCCGAACTCAGCCGCATGGGCGCCAACATCACCATTCACGGCACCTCCGCCCTGGTGCGCGGGGTTCCGAAACTTCGCGGCGCGGAGGTCATGGCGACCGACCTGCGCGCGTCGGTGTCGCTGGCGATCGCCGCTCTGGCGGCCGAGGGCGACACCACGCTGCACCGTGTGTATCACCTCGACCGCGGCTACGAGCGGCTGGAGGAGAAGCTCGCGGCCTGCGGCGCCGACGTCGAGCGGCTGATGGGCCGCTGACGCCTTTCGTCGCCGGGCGGTCCATCCGTCTGGAATTGACGCGGCCGCTGTGCCATGTGGAGAACGACGGCGCCCCGGCGTCGATGTTCACGGTCTGTTTTCCGGAGTGTCCATCGTGGTCGATATCCGGTTGGTCGGTGGCGATGCCGCGGCCAACGACAAGCTGATCCTGGCGGTCCCCAAGGGCCGGATTCTGTCGGAAGCGGCGCCGCTGCTGCACGCCGCCGGAATCGAGCCGGAGCCGGCTTTCCACGATCCGGACTCGCGGCTGTTGCGCTTCGCGACCAACGTCGTCGACCTCGACCTGATCCGCGTCCGCTCCTTCGACGTGGCGACGTTCGTGGCCTTCGGCGCCGCCCACCTCGGCATCGCCGGCAGCGACGTGTTGCTGGAGTTCGACTATCCGGAGATCTACGCGCCCGTCGACCTCGGCATCGGCAAGTGCCGGCTGGCGGTGGCCGAACCGGCCGAGATCGCCGGCGGCGACGATCCGCGTCGCTGGAGCCACATCCGAATAGCCACCAAATACCCCGAGGTCACGCGCCGCCACTTCGCGGCGCGCGGTGTCCAGGCCGAATGCATCAAGCTCAACGGCGCCATGGAACTGGCACCCAATCTCGGGCTCAGCCACCGCATCGTGGACCTCGTCGCCAGCGGAAAGACCCTGCGCGACAACGGCCTCGTGGAAGTCGAACACATCGCCGATGTGAGCTCCCGCTTCGTCGTCAATCGCGCCGCCTTCAAGACGCGGCCCGAGCGGGTCGGGCAGTGGATCGACCGCTTTCGCGAGGTCGCCCGCCGTGCCGCCTGACGGGCCGCTGCGGCTCGACGCCCGCGACGCGGGCTTCGACGCGGCCTTCGCGGCGTTTCTCGCCAGGGATCGCGATAGCGGGGCCGATGTCGACGGTGTCGTGCGCGACATCGTTGCCGACGTGCGCCGCCGCGGCGACGACGCGCTGATCGACTACACGCGCCGCTTCGACCGGCTGGAGCTGACGGCGGCCACCTTGCGGCTGTCCGCGAACGAGATCGACGCGGCGGTCGCGTCCGTGCCGGCCGCTCGCCGCGAGGCGATCGCCTTCGCGGCGCGCCGCATCGAGGCCTATCACCGCAAGCTATTGCCGACCGACATCGAGTTCACCGATGCCGAGGGCGTGCGGCTGGGCGCGCGGTTCACGCCGCTCGACGCGGTCGGTTTGTACGTGCCCGGCGGCAAGGCCGCCTATCCGTCCTCGGTATTGATGAACGCGGTGCCGGCCAGGGTCGCGGGCGTGAAGCGGGTGGCGATGGTGGTGCCGACGCCCGACGGCGCGC
>CAMDVZ010000215.1 GCA_945878895.1 Caenispirillum bisanense
CAGCGGCCCAGCGAAGCGAGATGCCCTGTCTGTCGATCATGCCCTCGCTGTTAAGGCAGTACTCCGGGTCACGGAAGCCGGTCCGCCCGAGTCACTCCGCCGCAGCCCAACCGTCAGGCAGATTCACTTATCTTGGCGGCTGTCCTAAGTGGTTTGCGCACCAGCGTTTTCCATCTGCACGCCGTGCGCTCCGGATTGCAGGTGGTGGCGATGGCGATGTGGTTCGTGGCGGTGCCGATGGTGCAGCTGGTCGACGTGGCGGCGCTGAATTTCCTGGCGCCGCTGTTCGCCACCCTGGGCGCCTTCCTGTTGCTGGGCGAGAAGGTCGGCTGGCGATCAGGAAGATGGCCGCCACCGAGCCCTCGCCACGCATGACGGCGTTGTCGGCGCTGTTGATCACGCCCTGCCTGCTGCTGTCGGCACTATGGGTATGGCGCGACGCCGGCTTGATCCACTGGATGTTGATGTTGGGGGCAGGCCTGTTCGGCACCGCCACGCATCTCCTGATGGGCCAGGCGTTCCGCCACGCCGACGCCAGCGCCGTCATGCCGGTCGATTTCACCCGCATGTTCTGGACCACGCCGGTCGGCCGGTGGGCGTTCGGCCAGCTGCCGGGCTGGCATACCTGGGCCGGCGGGACGCTGATTTTCGCCGCCGCCCTCTACGTGACGTGGCGCGAGGCGTTCCTCGCCCGCCGGCGCCGGGAGACGGCTGGCGACAATTCATGAATTAACGTTCATTCAAGGCCGGAACGCCGCGATCCCGCCACGGTCGGGGTAAAATATTCAGCGCCATGAAAACACCCTTCCAGCATGCTCTTTGGCGCCTCGCCGCGATCGTTCTGGTCGTTGTCGCCGTGGCATTTCTGCTCGGTTCGCCGATGCGCTGGCTCGACACAACGCGCACCCTCCTCGCCATCGCCCGCCTCGCCGACGCCGAGGCCACCCTCGCCCCCCGCGCGCCGCCGGTCATCGCCTGGACCATCGAGGGTCGCGCCGGCGAGGCCGACCTCTACACGCCGACCGGCCGACCGCGCGCCGCCCTGGTCCTCGCGCCAGGCGCCGCCGTGGCCGGTCGCGACGAACCGCGCCTACAAGCGCTGGCGGCCACCTTCGCCGCCGCCGGTTTCGTGGTCGCGGTGCCCGAAGTGCCCGGCCTCCGCCGCCTCGCGCTCTCGGCCGACGACGCGGTGGCGCTGGCCGACGCCGCCCGCGAACTCGGCCGCCGCCATCCCGACCTGCCGCTCGGCCTTCTCGCGATTTCCTACGGCGTCGGCCCGGCCGTGATCGCCGCGCTCGAGCCCGACCTCCGCGAGCGGATCGGCTTCGTGGTCGGCATCGGCGGCTATCGCGACAGCACCGCCGTCATCCAGTTCGTCACGACCGGCACGTACCGGCGCCTCGGCGATGGCCGCCTGCATCGCACAACGCCCAACCCCTACGGACGCTGGGCATTCCTGCGCGCCAACGCGCACCGCCTCGAGGACCCGCTCGACGCCACGCTGCTGCGCCTGCTGGCCGCCCGCCTCGCCCGCGGCGACAGGGTCGACAACGCCGATCTGCGGGGGTTGCTGACGCCGGACGGCGCCGCCGTGCTCGACCTGATGGAGAACGACAAGCCGGAGCTGGTCCCGGCCCTGCTCGGCGCGTTGCCAGCGGCGATCCGGCGCGACATCGAAGGCCTGAACCTGTCGCTGCACGAGCTCGGCTCGCTCAAGGCCCTCCTGATCCTGATCCATGGCCGCGACGACGCGACCATCCCGTGGGGCGAGAGCGAGGCGCTGGCCGCCGCCGTTCCGGCGGGTCAGGCGCGCGTCTTCCTCGTCGAGGGCATGGGTCATGTCGGCTTCCGCGCCGGCTCGCTCGCCACGGCCTGGACGATGTGGCGCGCCCTCGACGAAATTCTCGCGCAGCGTCGCCGATAGGGCGTTATCCGCGTTCGCCGTCACAAATGACATGAACGCCCGAAGGGTCGAATTCGGCGCTGCCGGAGCGTATGACCCCGGGCATGGTTTTCGGCCTCAATCTCGACGTGATCGCCATCCTGTTCGCGGCCGGCGCGCTGGGAACGGCGGTCAACGCGCTGGCCGGCGGTGGAACGCTGATCACGTTCCCCGCCTTCATGCTGGTGGGCGTACCGAGTGTCATCGCCAACGCCTCCAACGCCGTCGCGATCTTTCCCGGTCGGCTGATGGTCATCCTCGCCTACCGCCGCGAGCTTGCGACGCACTGGCGGCTGGTTCTCTTCACCTCCGCGCTTGGCGTCACCGGTGGCCTCGCCGGCGCTTGGTTGTTGCTGCGTTCGAGCGATCGCGGGTTCCTGACGAGCGTCCCGTGGCTCCTGCTGGCCGCCACCCTCATGTTCCTGTTCGACCGCGCCATCGCGCGGGCCGCCGGATCGGAAACGGGCGGACCGGTTGCCCGTTGGGTCGCGTCCGGCGGCATTGTGTTGGGTGCCACCTATGGCGGCTTCTTCGGCGCCGGCCTCGGCATCCTGATGATGCCGCTGCTGTCGGCGCTGGGCGTGCGCGACATGCAGCAGCTCAACGCGATCAAGAACGTGCTGGTCACCGCGGTGACCAGCGTCGCGGTTCTTGCGTTCGTCATCGCGGGCGCGGTGTCGTGGCCAGGCGCGATCGCCATGGCCGCGGGTTCGGTCCCCGGCGGCTGGCTCGGCGGCAAGCTCGCCCGACGGGTTCCCACGGCATGGTTGCGCGCGACGGTGATCGCCTTCGGTTTCGCCATGAGCGCCTTCTATTTCCACAAGGTCTACCTCGCGTAGGCCGCGATTGCGCCCGATTCCGCCGTTCGCTAAGACACGGGACGCAAGGGGGAACGCATGAACCAGAAACTCCAGAATCCGACCGCGCCAACGCCGGCGCGCGGTCCGCTGTCGGGCATCGTCGTGCTCGACCTGTCGCGCATTCTCGCGGGTCCCTACTGCACGCTGCTGATGGCGGAGATGGGCGCCGACGTGATCAAGGTCGAACCGCCCAAGGGCGGCGACGACGCCCGCGCCTATGGTCCCTTCATCGAAGGCCGTTCGACCTACTTCGCGTCGGTAAACCGCGGCAAACGCTCGATCGCGCTCGACCTCAAGAGCGAGGCGGACCGGGCCATCTTCGACAAGCTGCTGGCGCGCGCCGACGTGCTGGTCGAGAATTTCCGCCCCGGCACGATGGAGAAGCTCGGCTACGGCTGGGAACACGTCCATCCGAAGTACCCGCGCCTGATCTATGCCGCCGCCTCCGGCTTCGGCCACACCGGCCCGAATTCGAAGGACCCCGCCTACGACATGGTCGTCCAGGGCATGGGCGGCATCATGAGCGTGACCGGCTATCCCGGCGTGCCGCCGGCCCGCGTCGGCATGTCGATCGGCGACATGGGTGCCGGCCTCTACACCGCCGTCGCGGTCAACGCCGCGCTGGTGCATCGCATGGCCACGGGCGAAGCGACCAAGGTCGACATCGCCATGTTCGACTGCCAGATCGCGCTGCTGGAGAACGCGGTCATGCGCTACACGGTCGAGAAGGAAATCCCCGGTCCGCTCGGCGCCCGCCACCCCACCATCACGCCTTTCGAGGCGTTCAACACCGCCGACGGCTACCTCATCATCGCGGCCGGCAACGACAGCCTGTTCCTCAAGATGTGCGAGGCGCTGGGCCTGCCGGAGATGGCGGCCAACCCCGAGTACAAATCCAACGCGCTGCGCCTCAAGCACCAGGCGCGCATGAAGGCGGAGATCGAGGACGTCCTCAAGACCAACACCACCGCCCACTGGATCGCGGTGATCGGCAACGCCGGCGTGCCGTGCGGGCCGATCAACAACATCGAGCAGGCGCTGGCGCATCCGCAGATCGCCGCCCGCAACATGATCGTGACGGTACCCGATCGGGCCGGCGGCACGCTGAAGCTGGCGGGCAATCCGATCAAGATGTCGGCTTTCTCCGATCCCGCCACGCGCGAACCCGCCCCCGATCTCGACGGCGACCGCGCGTCGATCCTTTCGTGGGTGGAGACGGCGTGACGAACGCCACGCCAGCCCCCCTCGCGATCAGGCCCCGTAGATGAAGATCGCGATTGCCATCCTGCGCGGCGCCGCGCGGTCGCTGGTCTACGTCGCGATCTTCGCCGGCGTGCTCGCCGCGGGTCTCTATTTCCACTTGCGCACGTCGCTGCCCAGGCACGCCGGCCAGCTGACGGTCGCGGGCGCCAGGGGCCCCATCGAGATCGTGCACGACGGCAACGCCGTGCCGCACGTCTTCGCGGGTTCCGTCGAGGACGCGATGTTCGGCCTCGGCTACGCGCACGCCAAGGACAGGCTCTGGCAGATGGAACTCGGGCGTCGCGCCGGTGCCGGACGGTTGTCCGAAATCGTGCCCCCGGTCGGACCGGCTACCTCGTTGCTCGACGTCGACCGCACGATGCGCGGACTTGGCGTCTACCGGCGTGCCCAGGAGAGCCTCGCGGCTCTCTCGTCGCGCGCGCGCGCGCAGCTCGACGCCTACGCCGCGGGCGTCAACGCCCATCTGCGCGCCCACGAGGGATCGCTCGGCCTTGAATTCACCTTGCTGCAGCTCAAGCCCGAGCCGTGGAGCGCCGCCGACAGTCTCGTGATCGGCAAGCTGATGGCGTTGCAACTCGACGGCAACTGGCGCCGCGAACTGGTCAACGCGCGCCTGCTGAAGGCGCTGGGCGAGGATCGCTACCGGCAGATCACGGCCTCGCCCGGCGAAAGCGGCGACGCCACCCTGAGCCTGGTCAACGAGACGCTGCGCCGCATGCCACTCGATCTGCTGCATCGCGCCACCGAGAGCCTCGCCACCGCCAAGCGCGAGGCGTCGAACGAGTGGGTGGTCGACGGCGCCCACTCCCGCTCGGGCAAGCCGTTGCTGGCCAACGACCCCCATCTCGGCCTGACCGCGCCCGCCACCTGGTATCTCGCGCGTCTGGCGGGTCCGGGGTTCGATTTGCGCGGTGCCTCCATGCCCGGCACGCCGGGCATCGTGCTGGGCCACAACGGCACGCTCGGCTGGGGCTTCACCACCACCAATCTCGACAGCCAGGATCTGTTCATCGAGAAGATCGATCCGACAAATCCCGGCAATTACGTCACGCCCGACGGAAGCCGGCCGTTCACCGTACGCGAGGAGACGATCGCGGTGCGTTTCGGCACGCCCGTGAAGTTCACGGTACGGGAGACGCGCCACGGCCCGGTGATCAACGATTTCCTCGACGCGAAGCAGGTCGACGGCGTCGCCGGAAGCGGCCACGTGCTGGCGCTGCAGGCTACCGCCTTGCTCGGCAACGACACCTCGGCGGAGGGATTTCTCGGCCTCGGGCTGGCCACGAACTGGGAGGAATTCCTCGCCGCGGCGCGCAAGATCGTCTCGCCCATGCAGAACATCGCGTATGCCGATACGACCGGCAACATCGGCATGGTGTCGCCGGGTCGCGTGCCCTTGCGTCGCCGGGGCGATGGATCTCTGCCGATGCCGGGCTGGAGCGGCGAGTTCGACTGGGCGGGCTTCGTGCCGTTCGAGGAACTGCCGCGCGCGTGGAACCCGCCCGGCGGGGTGCTGGTCAACGCCAATGCCCGCGTGATGCCCGACTCCTACCGCCATTTCATCACGCGGGACTGGGCCGATCCGTACCGCCAGCGGCGCGCCGCGGCGATGTTGGCCGCCGTCCCCCGGCACGGCGTCGGCGACATGATCGCGATCCAGGAAGATACCTACGCCGCCGATACCGCCGACATGCTGCCCCCGATGCTGGTGACGACGCCGCGCGACATTCGCCAGGCGATCGCCATCTCCATGCTGCGGTCGTGGAACCGGCGCATGCTGTCCGATCGGCCCGAGCCGCTGATCTATGCGGTCTGGTTGCGCGAATTCGGGCGGGCCGTGTTCGTCGACGAGCTCGACGAGGAGTTGCTCGGAAGTCTCGGTGGGCGGACGCCCGCGTTGCTCGCGCGCGCGCTGCGCGACCAGCCGGGATGGTGCGACGACGCGCGCACGCCCGTGGTGGAAACGTGCGCGGAGATGCTCGGTCGTTCCCTCGATTCCGCACTCGACTGGATCGCCGCCCGCCACGGCCCGGACCCCGAGAAGTGGCGGTGGGCGGACGAGCACGTCGCTGCATTCAGACATCTGCTGCTGGACGGCGTCCCGCTGCTACGCGACGTCGTCTCGGTCCGGTTTCCGGCCGACGGTGGCAACCACACGCTGAACCGCGCCGCATACGGCGGCACCGGCACGCGCGAGCCATTCGCCGCCGGCCATGGCGCTACCTATCGCGCGATCTACGATTTCGCCGATCTCGACAACAGTCGTTTCGCCATTCCGCTGGGGCAATCGGGCAATCCCCTGTCGGGCTGGTACCGCAACTTCGTGCCCGGCTGGCAGCGCTTCGACTACGTGCGGCTGGCCGGTTTCCGGTTCTCCCTGCAGCAAGGTGGCCTTGGCACCCTGACGTTGTCGCCCGCGCCGCGGTGAGGACGGTACGGACGCGCCACGCGCCGTCGGGGCTGGTGATCGCTGCACCGATGTGCCTAGACTCGGCCTTCGGTGCCTTGCAGTGAGGCGCCGCCAGCACGCGAGCCCACCGATCCGATGTTCATCCGGCAGGCGCAGCCGCCGTTGCGGTTCTTCCGCACGACACCGGCGATGCGTTGTCCATACCTGCCCCACAAGTTCGAGACCAAGCTCGTCACCGAACTGGCGGGGCCGGACGCTCTTGGCGCGCACGACCGGCTGACCGACGCCGGCTTCCGGCGCTCGCACCATTTCGTCTACAAACCGCTGTGCGACGGGTGCAAGGCCTGCGTGCCCGTCCGCATCAGGGTCGCCGAATTCCAGCCCAACCGCTCGCAGCGACGCACCGCGCGCGCCAACGATTCGGTGCGAGGCGCGGTCGTGCCACGCATGGCGACCAGCGAGCAGTTCGCGCTGTTCGCCCGTTACGTCGCGGGTCGCCACGCCGACGGCGACATGGCGGACATGGATTTCGACGACTACCGCTCGATGGTCGAGGAAAGCCCGGTCGACACCAGGATCGTCGAACTGCGCGAGGATGGTCCGAGCGGCAAGCTGGTCGGCGCCTGCCTGATCGACGTGCTCGGCAACGGCCTGTCGGCGGTCTACAGTTTTTTCGACCCGAGGCTGCGGTCGCGCGCGCTCGGCGTTCACGTCGTGCTGTGGCTGGTCGGCGAAGCCGCCCGGCGCGGCCTGCCCTACGTGTATCTCGGCTACTGGATCGAGGGTTCGCGCAAGATGGACTACAAGGCCGACTATCGGCCGCTCGAGCGGCTGGGCGCCGACGGCTGGCGGCTGCTCGAAAGCTGAGGCTCAGCGATAGCCAAAGACGGCGAGCAGGATCAGCGCCACCGAACCCAGCGCGATCCGGTACCAGGCGAAGACGCCGAATCCGTGGACGCCGATGAACGCCACGACGCGCGACACCACCAGCATCGCCACGACGAACGCGGCCACGAAGCCGATGGCGATCAGCGCCAGGCCGCCCGCGTCGGCGCCGAGCGAGGACCAGTTCTTGTAGACGTCGTACACGGTGGCGCCGAGCATCGTCGGCATGGCGAGGAAAAACGAGAACTCCGCCGCCGTGGCGCGATCGACGCCCAACGCGCGCGCGCCCATGATCGTGGCGCCCGACCGGGAGACGCCAGGAATAATCGCCAGGCACTGGCAGAATCCGATCGCCAGCGCGGTTCGCCAGCGCACGTCGTCGACCGTTTTCATCGACGCCCGGGGCGCCATCCGTTCGATGACGAGGATCAGGATACCCCCGACGATCAACGAGACGGCCACGACCCAGGGGCTGAACAACACCGTCTTAATGAAGCCATGCGCCAGCACGCCGATGGCGGCCGCCGGCAGGAAGGCCAACGCGACGGCCAGCGCGAACCGCGTCGCGACGGGGTCCCGGAACAAGCCCAGCAGGGTTGCCAGAATTTTCGCGCGATAGAGCCAGCACACCGCCAGAATCGCGCCGAGCTGGATGACGATTTCGAACACCTTGCCCTTGGGTCCCTCGAAGCC
>CAMDVZ010000216.1 GCA_945878895.1 Caenispirillum bisanense
GCCAAGCCGCCAAAGCACCGACACACGCCCAGTCTCGCGCGAAATCCGCAATCACCCAATTCGAGAACGGTCCGGGAGTCAGAAATTCCGCTATCTGGTATGACCGGGTGACCGATCCGAACCGATCGCATGGGTCGGTCGATTGCGCCGTCATTTCGCCTGACGACGAGCCGGCCAGGCGATGACGGCGAGGCCCGCGACGATCGCCAGCATGCCGGCCAGACGCAGCGGCCCGAACCGTTCGCCGAACACGAAGGCCGAACACACAGCCGACAGCACCGGCACCAGCAGCGCGAAGGGCGCCACCGTCGAGACGGGATAACGGGTCAGCAGAGAGCCCCAGATCCACCACGCGAGGAACGTCGCCAGCACCGCCAGGTACAGCACCGCCAGCCAGCCGGCGAGCCCCGCGCCGGCGACGGCGATGACGACTCGCTCGGGTCCTTCGACCGCGAGGCTCAGCGCCAGCGAGGGAATCGCCGCCAAGAGGCTCAGCCACACGATCATCGCCGTCATGTCGACCGGACCGACCCGCTTGTAGAGGACGTTGCCGGCCGCCCAGCTCGACGCCGCGCCGAGCGCGAGCACGAACCCGATGGCCGTGACGTCGCCGTCGACGGATGCCGCGATGCCCGCCAGACCAGCGAGCGCGAGGCCGACGCCGGTGAACTGACGCGACGTCGGACGTTCGCCGATCACCAGCGCGAACAGGATCGTCAGCGGCGCCTGGACATGGTTCAGCACCGCGGCGATGCCAGGCGCCATGCCGGTCGCCATGGCGCTGAACAGCAGCGCGAACTGGCCGACGAACCACAGCGCAGCCACCGCCATCATCAGCCGCCACGACACGCGCGGCCGGGCCAGAAAAAACACCGGCAGCGCCGCGCCGAGAAACCGCAGCCCGGTCAACAACAGCGGCGGAAACGATTCGAGCCCGATCCGGATGACGCTGAAATTCAGCCCCCAGGTCAGCACGACCACCAGGGCGAGGAGCGCGTCGCGGCCGGTCATGGCGCGACACGCATGCTCAGAGCGACCGCCCGATCAGTTCCTTCATGATCTCGTTGGAGCCGCCGTAAATCTTCTGGACGCGGGCATCGGCCCAACTGCGGGCGATCGGATATTCCCACATGTAGCCATAGCCGCCAAACAGCTGGAGACAGCGGTCGATGGCGCTCACCTGCAGGTCGGTGGCGTGCAGCTTGGCCATCGCCGCCGTCGTGGCATCGAGCTTGCCGTCGCGCAACAGCCTCAGGCAGTGGTTCACGAAGGTGCGGCAGACATGGGTCTCGGTCTTGATCTCGGCGAGCACGAAGCGGGTGTTCTGGAAGTCGAGGATCGCCTTGCCGAACGCCTTGCGTTCCTTGACGTAGCGCACGGTGTCGTCGAGCGCCGCCTCGGTGGCGGCGATGGCGCCGGACGCGATCAGCATCCGCTCGCGCGGCAGTTCCCGCATCAACGCCACGAAACCCTGGCCCTCGCCGCCCAGCATGTTCTCGGGCGGCACCCGCACGTCGTCGAAGAACAGCTCGGATGTGTCCTGCGCCTTGCGGCCGATCTTCTCGAGGTTGCGGCCGCGCCGGAAACCCTCGCGGTCGGCCTCGACGAGGAACAGCGTCACGCCTTTGGCGCCCTGCTTCGGGTCGGTCTTGGCGACCACCACGATCAGGTCGGCGTTCTGGCCGTTGGAGATGAAGGTCTTCTGCCCGTTGATGACGAACTCGTTGCCGTCGCGCAGCGCCGTCGTGCGGATGGCCTGGAGGTCGGACCCGGCGCCGGGCTCGGTCATGGCGATGGCCGCGATGGTCTCGCCACGCGCCATGCGCGGCAGCCACTTGCGCTTCTGCTCCTCGGTCCCGACGTTGGCGATGTAGGGCGCGATGATGTCGGAGTGCAGCCCGAAGCCCGGCCCCGACGCGCGCACCCGCGCCATCTCCTCGCCGAACACGATCGGATACATCGTGTCCGCACCCTGGCCACCGTACTCCTCCGGCATCGTCATGCAGAGGAGGCCGGCCTCGCCCGCCTTCAGCCATGCCTCGCGCGGCACGCGCTTCGCCTTCTCCCAATCGGCGTGGTGAGGCGCGATCTCACGCTCGACGAACTTGCGCACCTGGTCGCGGAAGAGCTCGTGCTCGGCGGTGTAGATATTCGAACTGGTCATGTCTCCTCCCTACCCCGGCCGCCCGCGCGATGCCAGAGGCGCCCGGCTACTGGTCTAGGGCCTTCATCAGCAGCTCCGCGGCGACGCGGTTACCCGCGGCGTTCCAGTGCCCGTCGTCGGGAATATGGACGACTTCGCCGGCGCGATAGCGGGCCCGCAATGCGTCGGTCGTGTCCACGACCTCGATGTCGCGCGCCCGCAGCCACGCCAGCAACTCCCCGTGCAGGGGAGCATGCCGGAGCAACGCCTCGCAGCGCGCGCGATCCCGGTACCGGCACCAGGTCGGCTCGACCCAGGTGTTCGGCGGGATCAGGAGAACGACCGTGCGGACGCCGCGCGTCGCCATCAACCGCTTGAGCTTCTCGACGTAGCCCAGCGCCTCGAGCGCCACACCCTCCAGTGGACCGTCGTCGAGGCGGTCGTGGTCGATCGGTGGTATCGGCGCCGCGGTCTCCCGGCTTTGCCAGATCCTGCGCAAGCCCTCGCCGGCATGGGTATGGTCGGCCAGCCAGCGGAACGCCCTTGCGCCGGCGCCGCGTCCGGAATCGCTGGTCTGCCAGACGCCGTCGGGGCCGGCCTTGAAGCCCGGACACTCCGCCCACGAAGCGTCGCCGCCGGCGTCGCGTCCGATCTTCGTCCATTCCATGTCTCCCCACAGGTCGTTGTAGGGAAACAGGTTCACGATCAGGACCTTGCGGGGCCAGATCTCCGGCCGCGCCTTCAGGTAGATGTAGTAGTGTGCCGGCGCGAAACCGTTGGCGTACGCGTAGGTGAATATCTTCTCGTTCGGCCGCCGCTTCTGGAGCAGGTCGGACACCCGGTCGCCATGCTCGACGCCCCAGCCGAAGGCATACGAATCGCCGACCTGGGCGACGTCCACGGGCTTGCGATCCCAGTCGCGTGGGTCGCGCCAGCCCATGTTGTTCATGCGCACGCGGATGTCCCAGCCCGACGGCCGCCAGCGACCCTCGTAGCCGGGTTGCACGCGCCAGCAGACCTCGCCGGGTTCCGCCGGCGCTGGTTGGTAGAAACTCATGAACAGCTCGCGGCGCGGCACCGACAGCTTCTCGGTGAACAGCCACGCGGTCAGTTCCAGCGACCCCAGCGCCACGATGAGGCAGAACGCCGTCGCCGCGAGCGCCACCACCCGCGCGGGCTTGCGCGCCGTCATTCCGGCAGGGTCGCGCTCAGGCCCAGCAGCGCCCGCCGCCGCAGCCACTGGCTGGGGCGGTAGCGGTCGTCGCCGGTGATCGCCTGGATGCGCACGAGAATCTCGTGGGTCTCGCGCACGCCCATGAGGTCGGCCATCGCCAGCGGACCTTGCGGATAGTTGAGGCCAAGCGTCATGGCGGTGTCGACGTCGCCAGCCGAGGCGATGCCGATCTGCGCCATCTCGCAGCCCAGGTTGGCGATCATCGCGCGCATCCGCTGGAGCACGAAGCCGGGGCAATCCCTGATCGCGGTGACGCTCGCGCCGGCTTTCGAGAGCGTAGCGGCCACCGCGTCGCGCGCCACGCCGTCGCCGCCCGGCGCCACCATGATCGTGGCGCGTTTGGCGACGGCACCAGTCGGATCGACCGCCACGGCCCGCTTCGGATCGAGCTTGCGCTCGACGCACACCGTCGTGCAGTCGTCGCCCAGCGGCGTCACCACCATGGGCGACCGACCATCGTCGATCGAGATCACGCGCGCGCCGCCGGCCTTCAGCAGGTCGAGGACGACGGACGACGCGCCGGGTCCCGCGACGATGGTCGACGCGGGCTCGGCCGTCGTGGCGTGGTCGGCGCCGGGATCGATCTTCTCGCCCTTCTCGCCGTAGCCATACCAGCCGCCGCCGGTCTTGCGGCCCAGCCGGCCGGCGTGGAACAGGCCCTCGTGGTAGGGGCTCGGCGTCATGCGCCGGTCGTGGAAGAAGCCCTCGTAGATGATCTTGCGGGCCGGGAAATTCACGTCGATGCCGGTGAGGTCCATCAACTCGAACGGCCCCATCCGGAAGCCGCCGGCGTCGCGCATGATCGCGTCGATCTGCGAGACCGTCGCGCGGCCTTCGGTGTAGATGCGCAAGCCTTCGGTGCCAATCGCGGTGCCGCCGAGATTGACGAGGAAGCCCGGCGTGTCGCCGACCACCACGGGCACCCGGGTCTGGCGCTTGCCCAGCGCCACCATGGCCTCGACCACCCACTGCGCGGTATCGGCGGCGCGGATCACCTCGACCAGCTTCATCAGCGGCACGGGATTGAAATAGTGCATGCCGCAAACACGATCGCGCTTCTTCAGCGACCGCGCGATCGAGGCGATGCGGATCGAGGAGGTGTTGGAGGCGATGATGGTCGTCTCGGGCACGATGGCCTCGATCTCGCAGAACAGCTTCCGCTTGACCTCGAGATCCTCGAACACCGCCTCCACGACGATATGGCACGACGCCAGCGCCTGGAGACTGTCGGCGACGACCAGAGCAGCCTCGGCGGCGTCGCACGCCTCCTGCGTCAGCCGCTGCTTGGCGACCATGCTCTTGAGCTGCTCGACGATGGCGGCCTTGCCCCTGGCGCCGCCGCCGGGTGCGGCGTCGTAGAGAATCGTCCGCATGCCGCCCTGGGCGGTCACCTGGGCGATGCCACGCCCCATCGCGCCAGCGCCGATCACGCCCACGGTGAGGTCGGGGCGCGAAATGTCGAGGCTCATCGGATTCTCCCGGAATGCACGAATCTGTTTGGCCCCCGATCAATGCGCAGGGCCGCCCGCCCTGTCACCCGAAAAACGCCCGCGCTGCCGGAGAGAGAAACAGGCCATCGGGATCGAGGGTCGCCCGCGCGTCCCGGAAGGCGTCGAACGCCGGGTACAGGCGCTCGAAATCCGCTCGCTTCAGCGCGTGCCATTTGCCCCAGTGCGGACGTCCGCCGTGGTCGAGAAATACCGGCTGGGCGGCGTTGAAAAAACCCAGCCAGTCTAGGTGCGGGAAATGATGGATCGAGATCGCGACGCTGGCGCGACCATGGTTGGGGCTGAGCGGCAGATCGTCGGCGGCAACCGTGCGGTACTCGATCGGCATGACGATTTCGGGGAACCGCTCCTGCATCAACCGGCGGATCGCCGCAAAGCACGATGGCCCCCGCGCCGCCGGCACGCTCCATTCGCTCTCGACGAACCTCGTTTGCCGGACCGACGGAAACACCCGCCAGGCGTGATCGATCCGCTCGCCCTCGTGCCCCGTCATCGGATCGGGCGGCAGGTCCGTCGGGTTCAGCGCCTTGCACTCGCAATCGTCGGTTTTCGGCCGCCAGAAGAACTCGAAATGCCGGGTCGCCGCGATCAATGCATCGAGCCGCTCCATCACCGGACCGATCGGCTCGTACCAGACCCGCTCGTGCAGGCGATACGCGGGCACCAGCTGGAGCGTCGCCGACAGGATCGCGCCCACCGAACCGACCGACAACGCGGCGGCCTTCAGGATATCCGGCCGATCCTCGCCGATATCGACGATCTCGCCGCGCCCGTCGACCAGCCGCACGCCGCGCACCATCGTCGAGAGGCTGCCGAGCGACGTGCCGGTGCCGTGGGTGCCGGTCGAGATGGCGCCGGCAATGGCCTGTACGTCGATGTCGCCCTGGTTGGCGAGCGCGAGCCCATGGCTCGTCAGGGGCTCGCCGAGCGCGGTGATCCGCGTCCCCGCGCCGATGGTCGCACGACGCCGTTCGACATTGACCGCCAGCACGCCCTGCAAGCGGTCGGCCGACAGAAGCAGCCCGTCGCTGGCGGCGATCGGCATGAAGGAGTGCCCGGCGCCGGCGACACGAACGGTCAGGCCGGCCCGCGCGGCGTCGCGCACGAGATCGGCGACCTCGGCCTCGCTCGCCGGCATCCCGACCGCGCGTGGCCGACAACTCACGTTGCCGGCCCAATTGCTCCAACGATTGTCCACGTGCCGCGATCAGGCCGGCACGAAGGCCGTGACCTCGATCTCGACCTTGGCGCGGCGATCGACCAGACCCGACACGTAGAGCAGCGTCGAGGTCGGGAAGTTGCGGCCGAGCGTGTCTTTCCAGGCGGCACCGATACCCGGCCCCGACTCTTCGTAGGCGTCGCGGTCGACGATGAACCAGTTCAGCCGCACGACGTGCTCGGGACCCGCACCCGCCTCGCGCAGCAGGCGCACCACGCGGGTCAAGGCGGCGCGCACCTGGCCCGCCATGTCGTCGGTCGCGTACTCGCCCGCGTCGTTGGTGCCGGTCTGGCCCGCCAGCACGACCCAGCGGCCGGGCGCGTCGATCGTCAGGCCATGCGAGAAGCCGCGCGGGCGGCTCCATTCGGCCGGTTGCAGACTTGCCATCGTTCCCTCCCCCGAGAAGCCGCTACCGTCAGAGCGGCGGCGCGGCCGGAATGTCGATCGGCTGACCGGGCTTCGGGCAGCCGACATTGTCGTTGTCCATGTCGGCGATTCGGCGCGGCAAGGGCACGCCGTCGATCGGAACCTGGCGCGGCACCGCCGTCAATGTCCATGTCACCAGTCGCTTCACGACCGAGCCGACGGCGGCGTCGAACGCCTCCACCACCGGAGCGACCTTGTCCTCGCGGGCGCGGAAGCAACGCTCGAAGCCACGCGTGGCCACGATCTGTCGCTCGGGCATCCGTACCAGCCGCGCGATGACGCGCACGTGCACGACCGGACCACCGCCATGAAAATACTCCGCCTGGAACGCGCGCAGTTCGCTTTGCAGGATGTAGTTGGCACGCACCGCCACGGGATCGCGGCCGACCCCGATGATCCGCCGCGTGTTCTCGAACGAATCGACGATGCGGGTCTGCAACATCAGCGGCGCCCGGTCGATCCAGGCGACGTGCGCGTAATAGTCCGACGTCGTGGGCGTGAACTGCAAGGCGATGCGGCCGCTGTTGAGATGCGCGGCCGCCGTCGGCGGATCGACCACCAGCTGCCAGTCCACCGAAGGCAACTGGTCCTCGAACGTGCTCTTTGGCGTCACCGTGTAGAGCTCGACCGGCTCCTCCAGCTTGCTCAGCACGGAGCAGGCCGGCAGGGTCAGCAAAACGAGCGCGACGGCGCTCCAAGGAGCCAGACGACTCATCGCGGCTGGTATCCCTGCTTGCTGTTGATGAGATAACCGGCGGGATCGCGCTCCAGCCGCGTCGTGATGGCCGACAGGTTGCCGGTCAGGTTCTTCAGTTCGCGCAACGCCGCGTTCAACTCGACGAGGCCGCCCTCGGTGAACTGGCGCAGCGGAGCGCGGTTGTCGGTCACCAGCCGGTTCAGGTTCGCGGTGGTGGCGTTGATGCCGTCGACCGCCGATCGCAAGCCGCCAAGCGTCTGGCGCAGCTCGCCCGGCGAGCGCCCCGCCAGCAGCGCACGCGCCGCGTCGTCCTACGGCCCCAGCTCGGCGATCACCAGCGAGGCCGATCCAACCAGCTGGTCCATCTTCGCCGCCAGCGCCCGCAGATCGCCGGTCGCCTTTGGCAGGCCGACCAGCATCTTGTCGATATTGCCCTCGTTTCGCGCGATCGCGCCGGTCGCGGATTCGAGGTTGGCCAGCGCCTTCTGGAACGCGCCGACGGTTTCGGGCGACAGCAGTTCGTTGAGGCGCTCGGCCACCTGGCCCGCCCGCGCGATCAGGTCCTGCGCCGTCATCGTCGTGGTCTGGAAGAACGAGGCCGCCTCGGCGATCTCCGGATACGGCAGCTGGTCGAGGCGCTTGCGCGGCAGCACCTTGCTGTCCTCGGAGGCCGTTACTTTTTGAGGTTTTCGCCCGGTCTGACCCGGTGGCTTCCGCCGCCGACGGCTCCGACGCCCGTCGGGCCACCGATCGGGTCGCCCCGATGCCTCTCCGGCGGGTCCGCGCGGGGGCGCCACGCGGGTCTGCCGT
>CAMDVZ010000217.1 GCA_945878895.1 Caenispirillum bisanense
AAACAGACCCTGATCGAGGAAGTCGCCGCATGGGAGCACGAGCGCAATACCAACCACGCCAAGGCGAACTGGCAATTCACGACCCAAAACGCCCGCATCAAGCTCAAGCACCTCTACCCTTCAATCTGAACGAATCGGGCGACTAGTGCCGCGCGCCGGTCCGCGATAGCGTGGCGCCGAGGCTCTGCTGACAACGTCGTGTCAACAATCGGCCGGAGGCCATGGGCGATGCGGCGTGCCGACCGGCTTTTCCAGATCGTCCTGACCATCGGCAACGAGCGGGTGGTGACCGGCGGCCACCTCGCGCGCCTGCTCGGCGTGGCGTTGCGCACGGTTTACCGCGACATCCGCGACCTGATCCTCTCGGGCGTGCCGATCGAGGGTGCGGCCGGCGTCGGCTACCGGCTGCGACGCGGCTACCAGGTCCCGCCCCTGATGTTCACCGACGAGGAGTTGCAGGCCTTGCATCTCGGCGTCGGCATCGTGCGGGCATGGGCCGACGCCGGGCTGGCCGACGCCGCCCGCCGCGTCCAGGCGAAAGTCGAGGCCGTCCTGCCCGACGAGCTGCGACCGCGACTGACCCGTGGCGCCATGATCGTCCCCGGCGGCCATGTTCCAACCGCGATCGGCGATCGACTGTCCTCCTTGCGCGGCGCGGTGAGCGGCCGGTTCAAGGTACGGATCGCCTATCCGCGGCCCTTCGCCGAGCACGGCGAGCGGACGGTTCGCCCGCTCGCGCTGGCCTATTGGGGCGGCAGCTGGACGCTGGGCGCGTGGTGCGAGGCCACCGCCGGGTTCAGGACGTTCCGGGTCGACGGGATCGCCAGCCTGCAGGTGTCGACGGAGACTTTCCCCGACGAGCCGGGACGCCGCCTCGCCGACTATCTGGCCGCGGCGCCCGGTCACGACGCCGTCCTCGGTGGGGCGGTCGACTCGCTCCGGGCCGGCGAACCGCTGTGGCCGACCGCGGTCGTGCCGGCGGGCCGGCGGGTCAAACCAGTCGCCGGCGGCTGACGCGACTGCCAATTTTATCCGGGTAAAATCCGCCGGGGTTTTACCCGGGTGAAATGCCGCGCCTAGCGCGCCGACGACAGCTTGAACGACTCGACGAACCGCCGCGCGGCCGCCCGGCTGGGCTCGTCGCGCTTGTGGGTGGTCAGGAAGCGGTAAAGCCGGACGCCGACGATGTAGGTACGCATCAGGACGGCACTTCCCTCGCCATCCTCGATATCCAGCGCGTAACCATCCCAACCCTGCAAGACAACGGCTTCGTCGCGGGTATATTTGAATTTCGACCGCGGAAAGGCCTTCTCGACATCGCCGCGGCCCAGTTCACGAGCCGTCGCGCGGCTGTCGCGCGCCCCCGGCCAGCCGCTTTCGTAGTCGACATAGTCGAAATCGAACATTTCGCCGTCGCGCTGCGACAACCATGCCCGGCGCGGTCCAACATGCCCTTTCTCGGTCTCCGCCGCGGTCGAAAGCTTCACGGGCGCAGGCATGTCGAGCAGAAAACCGAGATCCGGCGCGATCACCTGCTGCCAGCCCTCGGCCTGGGCCCGCGCGACCAGCGGCGCCACGACCAGCCCCGCGACCAGCGCCCGCCGGTTCAACGATTTGCCCGTCGTCGCCATCAGATCACCCGCTCCGCCTTCAGCCGCGCGATCTCGTCGGCCGCGTAGCCAAGCTCGCCCAACACGTCGGTCCCGTGCGCGCCCTGGTCGGGCCATTCGAACCGCACGCGTCCCGGCTCGTCGCGGAACTTGATCGGAATCCCGAGATGTTTGAGACCACGCTCGTCGGTCAGCACCATGCCGCGATGCAGGACGTGCGGATCGCGCAGCGCCTCGGTCATGTCGTTGACCGGCGAGAAGCAGATATCGCGCCCGGCGAACCAGGTCTTCCAGTCGGCCAGCGTCCTCGCGCGAAAGGTCTCGCGGAAGAACGCCCGCACCGGATCCTCGACCGGTCCCGGCCCTTGCTCGCACAGCGCGATCAGGTCGGGCCGCCCGAGTGCGGTCAGCAGGTTCTTCGTGAACTTCGCCTCCGAGCCACCCAGCACGAGATGCCGGCCGTCGGCGGTCTCGTAGATATTGTACATCGCGTGCCCGCCCCAGGTGCGCTGGTGGCGCGGCGGCGGCGGCGTTCGACCCGCCAGCACCGGCCCGGCGACGTTGGCGGTCCATGCCAGCAGCGAATCCGACATCGCGATGTCGAGATAGTCGCCGCGACCGGTGTCGTGCCGACGCAGCAACGCCATCAGGATGCCGTTCAGCGCCATCAGCGAGGCGGCCATGTCGGCGGCCGGCACGCCGGGCATGGCGGGCTTGCCGTCGTCGCCGAGATTGGCCGCCACGAGGCCAAGCTCGGCCTGGATGCCGAGATCGTGGGTGGGTCGGTCGCGCGAGGGACCATCCTGGCCATAGGCCGACAACGAGCAATACACGACGCGCGGCGCTCGCTGGCTCACGGCGGCATAGCCGACACCGAGCCGGTCGACGACGCCGGGGCGGAAGGATTCGACGATCACGTCGCTGCGCTCGGCCAGCTTCATGAAAATCTCGACCGCCTCGGGCCGCTTGAGATCGAGCACGACGCTGCGCTTGCCGCGATGGGTGTTGCGAAAATAGACGGTGGTGCCGGCCTCGACCACGCCGATGCGCCGGTTGGGCTCCCCATCGGGCGGCTCGATCCGGATCACCTCGGCGCCGTGATCGGCCATCGTCATGGTGAGATGCGGGCCGGGCAGAAACGCCGACAGGTCCAGCACCCTGATGCCTTCGAGTTTCATGGCGACTCCTAGAAGGTCCCGGCGCGGCGCAGGGCCGCGATCTCCGCGACGGTGAAACCCGCGTCGGCCAGCACGCTTTCGCCGTCGGCACCCAGCACCGGCGCGGCGCGAACGGGCAGCGTCGCGCCATCGATGCGGATCGGATCGGTCATCAATCGCAACGCGCCGAGAGTGCCGTGTGCCATGGTCTGGATGCCCTCGCGTTCGCGCAGGAACGGATTGTCCATCGCCTGCGCCATGGTCAGCACCGGCGCGACCGGCACGTGACCGGCCAGCAGCGTCATCCAGTGCGCCGAAGGCAGCGCGCCGAGAACGGCATCGAGTTCGGCGGTCAACGCCTCGCGATGGTCGCGCCGCGCCGACTGGGTGGCGAAACGGGCGTCGCTCGCCAGATCGGTCCGCCCGATACGCTCGCACAGCAGTTCCCAGAAGCGTTGGGTCTGGCACATCACGAACATCCAGCCATCGGCCGTGCGGAACAGCTGCGAGGGCGCGATGGAGGGATGCGCCGAGCGCGGCAGGCGCGTGGTCTCGGTGCCATGGTTGAGATACCAGGCCGCCGGATAGGTCGTCTGGTGCGCCGCGGTGTCGAACAGCGACACGTCGACGTCGCAGCCCTTGCCGTCGCGCCGCGCACCGACGATCGCGGCCAGCAGGCCCAGCGCCGCCGTCAGGCCGGTGAGATGGTCGACCACCGAAAGGCCCATGCGCGCGGGCGGGCTGTCGGGCTCGCCGGTGACGGCGACATAGCCGCATTCGGCCTGGAGCAGGTAATCGTAGCCGGGCCAGTCGGCGCGCGATCCCTCGCGTCCATAGGCCGAGAGATGGCCGCAGACGATCGCGGCGTTGTGCGGCGCCAGGTCGGCGAAGGTCAGGCCGAGCTTGCCCGGCTGGTTGCCGCGCAGATTGTTGAACACCGCGTCGGCGCCGGCGACCAGGCGATGGAAGACGGCGCGGCCCGCCGCGCTTTTCAGATCGAGGCAGAGCGAGCGCTTGTTGCGATTGTACGACTGGAAGAACGTCGAATCGGCCTCGCCCAGCAAGTGCGGACCGACGCTTCGCGACATGTCGCCGCCGGCTTCGCGCGACTCGATCTTGATCACGTCGGCGCCGAGATCGGCCAGATGCATGCTGCCGAACGGCCCGGCGCCATAGTGCTCGACCGCGAGAATGCGGATGCCGGCCAGCGGAAGGCTCATCGCGCGCCGCCCGGATTCGCGTCGGAGGCCGGGAACGGAGAGGGCGGAACGCCAACTCTTGCTCGCTCGTCTCGCGTGCTACGATTTCCACATGTTTCCGCGGACGTGACCGATCGGGCGACGCCCCTCGTCCGCCCCCTCGGCGCACCTTCTCCCCCCATGCGGGTCAGGATATCCACCCATCTCGGGGAGAGACGAAAAGCCAATGCGCGCCGGGTTGGACGCACCGCCCCATGCACGAAACCGGTGTCATCCCGAGCTTGCCGAGGGACCTTCGCGCGGCGTCGATCACGCCAAAAACCACCGCGAGGAAAGACGAAAGGTCCCTCGACAAGCTCGAGATGACGCTGCGGTGGTATCGCTCGCGTGCGTCTGGATGCGTAGCTGCCCACGCCCATGCGGGGGGAGAAGGAACGAAATCTCTGTCTCGCGATAACCTCTCCCTTCTCCCCCGTCATCGGGGGAGAAGGTGCGCGAAGGACGGACGAGAGGCTTCGTCGTCCGGTGATGTCGCCGACAAAGACGCAGCCAGGACGCCCGGTACCGAGCCGCATCGCGTCGGTTCGCGCGGTCGCGCTCACACCGAATTCCGCTCGATCAGCTGGCGCGCGATGATGATGCGCTGGATCTCGTTGGTGCCCTCGCCGATGCAGAGCAAGGGCGCGTCACGGTAGTAGCGCTCGACATCCAGCTCCTTGGAATAGCCGTAGGCACCGTGGATGCGCATGGCTTCGGTGGCGTTTTCCAGCGCCGCTTCGGTGGCGAACAGCTTGGCCATGCCGGCTTCCATGTCGCAGCGGCGGCCCGAGTCGTAGGCGGTGGCGGCCTGCTCGACCAGCAGACGAGCGGCTTCCACGCGGGTGGCCATGTCGGCGAGCTTGATGGCGATGGCCTGGTGCTGATGGATCGGCTTGCCCATGGTGCGGCGCAGTTGCGAGTAGCTGGTCGACGCCTTCAGCGCCGCGGTCGCCACGCCGACGCCGCGCGAGGCGACGTTGATGCGGCCCAATTCCAGGCCGCCGGCGGTGTGGGCGAAACCCTTGCCCTCGACGCCGCCGATCAGGTTGGCGGCCGGCACGCGGTAGTCGCGGAACACCAGTTCGGCCGAATCGATGCCCTTGTAGCCGAGCTTTTCCAGTTTGCGGCTGACGGTGAAGCCCTCGCCCTTTTCGGCGATGAACATCGACAGGCCCTTGTGACGCGGCTCGACGGTCGTGTCCGTCTTCAGCAACAGCGCCACGCAATGGCCGTGGATGCCGTTGGAAATCCACGTCTTGGTGCCGTTGACGACGTAGTCGTCGCCGTCGCGCACGGCTTTGGTGCGGATCGCCTGCAGGTCGGTGCCGCAATCGGGCTCGGTCAGCGCCAGACCGCCACGCAAGGTGCCGTCGGCGAAGCGCGGCAGGAAGCGGCGCTTCTGCTCTTCGGTACCGAAGCGCTGCACCGCCGAGGCCATGATCAGGTGCGAGTTGAAGATGCCCGACAGGGACATCCAGACCTCGGACACCGCCATGACGATCTTCGAATAGGTCGAGGCGCCCAGCCCCAGCCCGCCGTACTCGCGCCGGATCGTGGCGCCGAACAGGCCGAGATCGCGCATCTGCGCCACCATGTCGGCGGGCCAGGTGTCGTCGTGGTCGAGCTGGCGGGCGTAGGGTTTGACGTCGCGCGCCAGCCACTTGCCAATGGAATCGAGGAGTTGCGCCTCCTCCTCGGGGGTGATCGCGTCTTCGTCGGGCGACGTGCTCATCAATAGTCCGCCTTGTCGTCGACGGCATGGCCGCGTTTGGGCACCAGCATCTGTCGGCTGAACTCCATTACCCTGACGCCGCCCTGCTTGAAGGCAACCGTCTTGACCGTGACGATGCCGGCGGTGGGCCGGGAGGCGGATTCCCGCTTCACCAGCACCTCCGACTCGGCCATCAGGGTGTCGCCGTTGAACACGGGTGCGGGCATCGCGATGTCGGTCCAGCCGAGATTGGCGATCGCCTTCTGGCTGACGTCCGACACCGACATGCCCGCGACGATGGCCAGCGTCAGGCACGAGTTGACGATCGGCTGACCGAACTCGCTGCGCTTCGCGTATTCCTTGTCGAAATGGATGGGATGCTGGTTCATCGTCAGCAAGGTGAACCAGGTGTTGTCGGCCTCCGAGATCGTGCGACCAGGGCGATGCTCGTAGATGTCGCCGACCTCGAAATCCTCGAAGTAGCGGCCATATGATTCGCGCGTGCGGCGTCCGCCCACCGGTTTGGCGACTGCGACCATTCAATGTTCCCCCGATCAGGAGCGGACAATAGCCCATCGCCCTCGCGCCGGTCCAAGCGTTCAGCGCAGGCCCGGTCTGAAGGAGTCGACGAAGCCCTTCGCCGACGGCTCCGCCTTCGCCCAGCGCGCGGCGTCGATCACGGCTTCGACGCGGAACACGCGCCCGGCGCTGACGCACACGCGGCCGGCATAGCGCAGGCCGTCGGGCAAGGTCGCCGCGATGGATCGGCCGGGCAGGCCGCCGGCGCAGGTCGCCGGTTCGTCCAATTCGGTCTTTTCCGGCTGCATGCTTTCGATCACGCGCTTCGAGAAGACGCCGGCGACACCGGCACTGTCCAGCCCGCCGCGCGCCTCAGCCGGTAGCTCGATCACGGTGACGCTGTAGCTCTCCTCGACGCTGCCGATCAGATAGTGTTTGGCCACCAGCGCGCCGTCGTTCCAGGGCCGAACCTGCGGCGCCCCCGGAGCGCGGACGATGAAACCGCCCTCGGGCGGCGCATAGTCCTTCCATTGGGCGAACGGCGGTGGCGCGGCGAGTTGGGCGTCGACCTGCCCCGTCGCCAGCAACGCCAGCGCAAGCGCGGCTGCGGCGGCGCTATTTCGCGTCACGTTGTTTTTGCAGCGCCGTGTCTTCAGGGCCGGAAACGGGCCGCATGCCCTTCACTTCGGCGCCGTCACCCGGCGGCAGGCACAGCATGTTGCAGGAGACGAAGCGGTCGAACACATTGTCGGCCCGACCCGCGAAGTTGCGCGGATTGAACAGCGGCGGAACGTGCCAGAACAAGCGGTAGCCAAGTGCTAGCAGATGGCGAACCAGCTCGGCGCCGGCCGGCTGGCGGTCGTTCTCGACGTAAAGCCTGGGTCGCAGGCGCTTGATGGTGTCGGCCGCGCCCTTCAGCACGTCCAGCTCCATGCCCTCGACGTCGGCCTTGATCAGGCCACAACGCGGCAGCTCGAATGAATCGATGGTCGCCACGGGGACACGCTCGCCCTCGCCGTCCTTCGTCCGCACCAGCGAAATGCCGCCGAAATTGCCATCGGCGGCGTAGTTCGGCAGCGGCACGGAAATCTCGCCGGCCGCGGCGCCCAGCGCGCACCACGGCGCGATCACGTTGGCGAGGCCATTGAGCGCAATGTTGGCGCACAGGGTCTGATGGACGATCCGCTGTGGCTCGACCGCCAGCACCCAGCCGTCGGCGCCGACCCGACGCGCCAGCGGTACCGTGCAGCTGCCGATGTTGGCCCCGGCCTCGACGACGATGTCGCCGGGCTTGGCGAGATTCACCAGCAGCTGGACCTCGAGCTCGGAGTATTCGCCATAGACCTCGAGGCTGCGACCGATGAAGTGATCCTCGGCGTTGTAGAGGAAATTGCCGTGTCGGCCGCGCACCAGCCGGTGCGGCAAACCGGTGGCGGGCGGCTCGAAACCGCCGGGACCGGCCGTCTTCACCGCCACGGGCGTTTCCGCCGGCCGGGCCGGTGCCGTGCTTGCATCCGCCATTTGCAGCGCTCGCCCCGCGAAGCGTGGAAATTCGGGAGTCAGCCCGATCTGTCGCTCGACGTTCATCATACCCGATCCAAGGCTCGCGTGGTGGCGCTTCGGATACGACTTTAGGACAGCCGCCAAGATAAGTGAATCTGCCTGACGGTTGGGCTGCGGCGGAGTGACTCGGGCGGACCGGCTTCCGTGACCCGGAGTACTGCCTTAA
>CAMDVZ010000218.1 GCA_945878895.1 Caenispirillum bisanense
GCGCCGGAAGGTGAGCGAGCTGTCCATCTCGTTCTTGATCTTGATCAGCGCGTCCAGAACCATCGGACCGCAAGTGTCCATGTCGACTTCGTAGGTGTCGAGACAGGGCGTCTTGCCGTCGTCGGGATTCCACCGGTAGACCTTGAACGCCTTGACGTTCTTGGCACCGGCCGGCGCCTTGTAGGTCTCGCCGTCAGGACGGACCTTCGAGTTGGCGGGCAGGGTGAATTCGACCATTTCTAGAGTCTCCCCGAACGGGCTATTTTGACATTAACCGCCAGTCGCTTAGCCGCCACCCGAGCATCTGTAGGTAGCTCTCGCCCGACCAGCAGAAACGCAGACACTGTTCGATGATCCGCATCGACCAGCAGTTCGGCCTCGCACAGCGCCTTATATTTTAGCGTTTGATACACACCTTTAACGACATCTGCGTCACTAGCGTTTTTTCCCCTCACTTCGACTGCACAAATTCGCCCCGGCGCCCACAGCACTAAGTCGACGCAATCTTGGGATCGAAGTCTATATTCGAACTCCGGACGTGAATATTTTGGCATTCGAAACATACTCGGTCGAGATGCAGCATCCTCTTTCAGTCCGCGATGATCCTCGGACTCTCCACCGCCGCCGAACTCAATATCGACAACGCGACCTCTACGCTTGATCGGCCGGCCATCATTCTCGCCAACTAAGCCAGCTCGACGAAAGAACTCTGGCCAACGCGAATACTCGAGAATGGCCTTCTGCATATCCCAGTACATCATTCGCTCGGTGTGAGCTGTTCTAGGCCACCGACGCCCAACCGCACTAAGATAGCGCTCCACAAAAGTACGAATCCCTCCGCTAGGAATATTCGTATCCGCCGCGACAACAATTGCACTGACAGGAGGCACTCGGTCAGGAAGTCTTGCGCGCTGTAAGTCTCGATTGAGCTCGCCGAGTATCCAGCCATAGTCTGTAGAAAATATTACCGGCCCATCACTTCTTTCGACGTGACTCTTGAGTTCGCCGTACGTCACGAGGTCACCCGACTGGCACCTATCCAGCAAGACCGGCGCGATGAGGCGGACGATCTTGGGATAAGCTTCCGCCAGCGTAACCATCGTTGCCCGTCCAAGCCTTGCCGACTCAGTAAACGCGCGCCTTGGGCGGGAACGACTGGACGTCGTTGCTCATGGGTTGCAGCTTGACCGGGCGGTAGTCGATGCGCGTCTTGCCGTCGTCGTCCACCCAGGCCACCGAGTGCTTGAGCCAGTTGACGTCGTCGCGGTCGGGGAAATCCTCGCGGGCGTGGGCGCCGCGGCTTTCGTGGCGGTTGGCGGCCGAGCGGATCGTGGCCTGGGCCTGGACCAGCAAATTCTCGAACTCCAGCGTTTCCACCAGGTCGGAGTTCCACACCATCGAGCGGTCCTTGACGGCGATGTCGGCCCTGCCGCCGAACACGGTGTCGAGCTTGGCGCAGCCCTCATCGAGCGACTGCTGGGTGCGGAACACCGCGCAATCGTTCTGCATGGTCTTCTGCATGTCGGCGCGCAGCCTGGAGGTGCCCGTGCCGCCCTTGGCGTGGCGGGCGCGGTCGAGCCGCGCGATGGCTTCCTGGCCGGCGTTCGGCAGCGTCTTGTGGGCGGACCCGCCCTGCACCACTTCGCCGGCGCGGATGCTGGCGGAGCGACCGAACACCACGAGGTCGAGCAGCGAGTTGGAGCCGAGACGATTGGCGCCGTGCACCGAGACGCAGGCCGCCTCGCCGATCGCCATCAGGCCGGGCACCACGTGGTTGGGGTCGCCGTCCTTGATGGTGACGACTTCGCAACGGTAGTTCGTCGGCACGCCGCCCATGTTGTAGTGGCAGGTCGGCAGGATCGGAATCGGCTGGCGGGTGACGTCGACGCCAGCGAAGATGCGGGCGGTCTCGGCAATCCCGGGCAGGCGCTCGTGGATGACCTTCGGATCGAGATGCGAGATGTGCAGGTCGATATAGTCCTTGTTGGGACCGCAGCCGCGGCCTTCGCGAATCTCGATCGTCATCGAGCGGCTCACGACGTCGCGCGAGGCGAGATCCTTGGCCGACGGCGCGTAGCGCTCCATGAAGCGCTCGCCGTTGCCGTTGGTGACGAAGCCACCCTCGCCGCGCACGCCCTCGGTGATCAGGCAACCGGCGCCATAGATGCCGGTGGGGTGGAACTGGATGAATTCCATGTCCTGCATCGGCAGGCCCGCGCGCAGCGCCATGGCGCCGCCGTCTCCCGTGCAGGTGTGGGCCGACGTCGCGGTCTGGTAGACGCGGCCGTAGCCGCCGGTCGCCAGCACCACCATGTGGGCGCGGAAGCGGTGGATGGTGCCGTCGTCGAGGTTCCACGCCATGACGCCGCGGCAGACGCCCTCGTCCATGATCAGGTCGAGCGCGAAATACTCGATGAAGAACTCGGCGTGGTTCTTCAGCGACTGCTGGTAGAGCGTGTGCAGGATGGCGTGGCCGGTGCGGTCGGCGGCGGCGCAGGTGCGCTGGGCGATGCCCTTGCCGTACTCGGTCGTCATGCCGCCGAATGGCCGCTGGTAGATCTTGCCCTCGGGCGTGCGGCTGAAGGGTACGCCGTAATGCTCGAGCTCGATGATCGCGGGCACCGCCTCGCGGCACATGTACTCGATGGCGTCCTGGTCGCCCAGCCAGTCGGACCCCTTGACGGTGTCGTACATGTGCCAGCGCCAGTCGTCCTGGCCCATGTTGCCGAGCGCCGCGGAGATACCGCCCTGGGCGGCCACGGTGTGGCTGCGGGTCGGGAACACCTTGCTGATGCAGGCGGTCTTCAGCCCCTTGGCGGCGATGCCGAAGGTGGCGCGCAAGCCGGCGCCACCGGCTCCGACCACGACGACATCGTGCTCGTGGTCGACGATGGTATAGGCACGACCGCCAATGGTGACGGTTCCCGGCGCGGTCTTGCCGCTAGCCTGGTCGAGCGGCATGGCTCAGCCTCCGAACGCGATACGGAACACCGCGACCACCGATGCGACGGCGAGCAACGCGGCGAAAAACTTGATGGCGACGATCAACCCGAGCTTGGTGCCCTCGGCGTGGACGTAATCCTCGATCACCTCCACGAGGCCGAGGACGGCATGCCAGAGGCCAGTCAGTACCGTCAGGATCAGCATGACCATGCTGACCGGCGAGGCGATCCAGGCCCGAACCTGGGCGTGATTGCCCTGGGCGTTGAGGATCAGCGACACCGCGAACCACGCAACCAGCAGCACGAGGGCGGCGGCGGTCAGCCGCTGCGTCCACCAGACATGCGTGCCGGCCTTGGCCGAACCAAGGCCGCGCACCCGCGCGGCGGCGTTGTTGGAACCGGACATGGCGATCACCGCAGGGAAAAGGCGAGAACCCAGGAGCCGACCGTCGCGACCAGCGTGCCGATCACGACCGCCTTGCCGCTAGCGTAGGCGTCCTTGAGTTCCAAACCGTAGCCGGCGTCCCAGAACAGGTGCCGGATGCCGTTGAACAGATGGTAGAACAGGCAGAACGTCCAGCCGAACAGCGCGATGCGGCCGACCACCGACGTGTTGAACCACGCGAACATGGCGTAGGTCTCGCCCTTGCCCGACGCCGCGCACAGCCAGGCGACGAGATAGACCAGCCCGACCGACAGCGCGATGCCGGTCATGCGATGGCTGATCGACAGCACCGACGTCAGCTGCGGTCGATAGACCTGCAGATGGGGAGACAAAGGCCGGGAGACCGGCCGGTTCGCAGCGCTCATGCGGTGCCCCGGAATGACGGAGACAGATCGCGCGGGACGTCGTCGCCCCACGGCCGACCGGCCAGAGGGCCGCAATCTAGTCGCCTGCGAGGCCAAGTCAATTGACGCGAGCGCAAGACCGTTGCGCGACGAAATGGACCCTCGGGCGCGGGGCTGTGAATGGACACGTCGTTGCGTCGCCGGCCCGCATATCGCAGGATCGCGAAGGACCGAGTTGCCGGTCGGGAGCGCCCGGGACGATGCGTGGACCAATTCTCCCGATCGTTTAGCCGCCGGCCCGACGCGACGCCCGATGCGACGAACGAAAATCGCGTTCGACCGACATGTGCCGGCGGCGTTCGCTACCGCGGCATCAGCACCCAGTAGTCGAGATCGAGCACCACGGAGGGATCGTATTTGCCGTCGGGGCCACGACGCGGGAACGCCGCGGCCAGCTGGTTCCTTGTCGCCACGGTGCGCACGCGCAACGCGCCGATGTCGGTGCGCGGGGGGAGCGCCGCCACGTCGAGGATTTCGCTCCAGGCGTAGATCGTGTCGCCGGCGAAGGTTGGCGCGACGTGGGCGCCGGCGTTGATGCCGGCGACCCGGAAAGCGTTGGCGAGGCCGTTGAAGGACAGCGCGCGGGCGAGCGAGATGACGTGACCGCCATAGACCAGCCGCCGACCGAAGCGATCCGACTCCTGGCGGTGCCGGTCGAAGTGCACGCGCGCGGTGTTCTGGTAGAGGCGCGTGGCCAGCATGTGTTCGGCTTCCTCGATCGTCATGCCATCGACATGGTCGATCCGCTCGCCGGCGGCATAGTCGCCCCACCGGAAGGGCGAACCGCTGGCCCCGGTGTCGAAACGGGCGGCGTCGAGGTCGCTGGGCACGGCCAGCCCGGCCGGCTTCAGTGCCGGCGCCAACGCCGGAGAAGGAACGCCCGCGACGATCGCGGCGGCGTCGCCCTTTCGCACCATCACCCAGCGCACGTAGTCGAGCACGATCTCGCCGCGCTGGTTGCGACCGGTCGAACGGACATGCACGACGCCGTTGTGGCCATCGCTGGTCGCGCGCAGGCCGATCACCTCGGAACGCGTCGAAAGCGTGTCGCCGGGATAGACGGGGACGCCGAAACGGCATTCCGCGTATCCGAGATTGGCAACCGCGTTGAGCGACACGTCGGGGACGGTCTTGCCGAACACGACGTGGAATACCAGCAGATCGTCGACGGGGCTGCGCGGCAGGCCGAGCTCGCGGGCGAATTCGTCGGAGGAGTGGATCGCGAAGCGACCGCCATAGAGGGCGGTGTAGAGCGCCACGTCGCCACCGGTCACCGTGCGCGGCGTGGCATGTGCCAGCGTCTGGCCGACCGAAAAGTCCTCGAAGAAATTGCCGGGGTTGGTCTTCAGCGCGAAATTGCTCTTGGTCATGGCGTCGCCTCCGCCCGCTCGGGGCGATCACGTGGCGCTCGGACGTGTCTTCCCTGTCGTGGCGACTTTTGTCGCTTCTCCGCCCGGCACTCTATCGACCATGCCGGCCACGACGGACGCGGCAGGGTGACGCGAACCGGCGTTCATTCCGCCAGTTCCGCGATCGCCGCCGCCAGCGCCAGCGCGCGTCGGGCCTGTTCGACGTGCAAATTCTCGATCATGCGGCCATCGACCGTCACCACGCCCTTGCCGGCGGCGCGGGCAGCCTCGAAGCCCGCGACGATTTTCGCGGCCATCGCCAGATCGGCGTCGGTCGGCGCGAACACGGCGTTGCAGGGCTCGACCTGCCCGGGATGGATCAGGGTCTTGCCGTCGAAGCCCATTTCCAGCCCTTGTCGGCAAACCGCGAGGAATCCCTCGGCGTCCTGGATGTCGTTGTGGACGCCATCGAGGATCGCGACACCCGCGGCGCGTGCCGCCAGCATCGCCATGCCCAGCGCCGCCATCATCGGCAGGCGCATCGGCGTGTGGCGCGCCCGCAGATCCTTCACCAGGTCGTTGGTGCCCATGATCACGCACGCCAGACGCGGCGAGGCCGACGCGATGGCCTCGGCGTGCAGAAAGCCACGCGGCGTCTCGATCATGCCCCACAACGCCATCGACGCGGGCGCGCCCGCGGCATCGAGCATGGCGACGATGTCGGTCGCGTCGCGCGGGTTTTCGAGTTTCGGAACCACGATCGCGTCGGCGCGGGAGCGGGCGATGGCGAACACGTCGTCGCGGCCCCATGGCGTGGCGAGACCGTTGCAGCGGATCGCGATTTCGCGCTTGCCGTAGGCTTTCGAGCCAGCGGCAGCCACCACGTTGGCGCGCGCGGCTTCCTTCGAATCGGGGGCGACAGCGTCCTCGAGGTCGAAAATCAGCGCGTCGGCGGCCAGGGTACGGGCCTTTTCCAGAGCGCGCGTGTTGGCGCCGGGCATGTAGAGGACGCTGCGGCGTGGGCGGACGGCGACGGACATTCGGTGAAACCCTTCTCCCGGAAACGCGGGCCGGTATATATAACCACAGGGGGCCGGTACAACGACCAGGGCCCGGTTGCGGCCCGGTGCATGCGCGTCCTGTCGATCCAGTCCCACGTCGCTTACGGTCATGTCGGCAACAGCGCCGCGGTGTTTCCGTTGCAGCGCCTCGGCCACGACGTCTGGGCGGTCAATACCGTGGAGTTCTCCAACCACACCGGCTACGGCGCCTGGAAAGGCCGCACCGCGACGCCCGGCCAGATCGGCGACATCCTCGACGGCATCGCGGCGCTGGGCATCCTCGGCCAGTGCGACGCGGTGCTGACCGGCTATCTCGGCGACCAGACGCTGGGCGACGTCGTGCTGCGCGCGGTCGCCCGCGTGCGCGCCGCCAATCCGCGTGCGGTGTGGTGCTGCGATCCGGTGATCGGCGACGTCGACAGCGGCGTGTTCGTGCGCGCGGGCATTCCGGAGTTCTTCCGCGATCGCGCCTTGCCGTCGGCCGACATCGCGACGCCCAATCATTTCGAGCTCGAGCTTCTGACCGGCCGGCGCGTCCGGACCCTCGCCGACGCGCTGGCGGCGGCGCGAACGCTGGTGGCCGGTCGCGTCGGCGCGATCGCGCTGGTGACCAGCCTGCGCCGCGACGACGCGCCCTCGGACTCCATCGAGATGCTCGCCGTCGCGGCCGACGCGGCATGGCTGGTGGCCACGCCGATAATCGATTTTCCGATTCCGCTCAACGGAACCGGCGACATGGTCGCAGCGCTCTTTCTCGCCCACTGGCAGCCGCGGCGGGACGTGCCGGCCGCGCTCGAGGCGACCGCGGCGGCGATTTTCGCGGTGCTCGAGACCACGTTGGACGGCGGTGGCCGCGAGCTGGCGCTGGTCGCCGCCCAGGACCGCTTCGTGGCGCCACCGCGCCGGTTTCCGGCGCGCCGCGTCGATGATGGAACGCCGTCGTGACGCTGGCCGGTTTCCCGCCCTGGGTCCTCGCGATGGAGGGCGCCATCATCGGCTTCCTGATCGCGCTTCCGGTCGGGCCCGCCGCGATTCTCTGCATCCGGCGCACGATCTCCTCGGGGTTCGCCGCCGGCTTTGTCACAGGTGTCGGCGCGGCGGCCGGCGACGCGGTGTTCGGCGGCGTGGCGGCGTTCGGCCTGAGTTTCGTCGCCGAATTCATCGCCCGTCACGAGGCCTGGATCCGCGGACTGGGCGGCGCCGCCATGTGCGCGATGGGCTGGTCCTACATGCGACACAAGCCGCCCAGCATCGGCGATCCGGTGGCCGCCGACCGCGCCCATCCCTATCTGACCCAGATGCGCTTCCTGCTGTCGAGTTTCGCCATCACCGTGTTCAATCCGATCACCGTGATGGCGTTCGGCGCGGTGTTCGCGAGCCGCGGGCTGAGCAAAGTCGGCGGCGATCTGCTGGCGGCGACCCTGCTGATCACGACCGTGTTCGCCGGCGCGCTCGCCTGGTGGGCGCTGCTGTGCGGCATCTCCTACTGGGCGCGCGTCTGGTTTTCCGGCGGCGGGCTGACGTGGCTCAACCGCGGCGCCGGTTGCGCGCTGGCGGCATTCGGCCTCGTCGCGATGGTCTCGTTGTTGCCGCTCGACTGGAAGGCGCTGGGCCTTTCCTGATCAGGCTGCCTGTTCGTCGCTCCGCAGCGTGGCGTCGAGCGCGGCGCGCACGGCATCGAACACCGGCGTCCAGTCGCCTGGCTCGGGCTGACGGAAGATGCGCACCGAGGGATACC
>CAMDVZ010000219.1 GCA_945878895.1 Caenispirillum bisanense
CCGGGCCGCTAGCGGCCCTGAGGCGGGGGAAGGGAGGGTTGAACTTGAGGCGTGTTTTGCATTGAACGAAAAACCGACACGAAGGGACCCCGCGATGGCGAACATGCTGAAAGACAAGGTGGTGCTGGTGACCGGCGCCGGCGGTGGCATCGGCCGCGAGATGGCGCTGCTGGCCGCGGCCGAGGGTGCGAAGGTCGTGGTCAACGATCTCGGCGGCGCGGTCGATGGCGAAGGGGCGGGCAGCGCCACGCCGGCGCAAAAGGTGTGCGACGAGATCGCCGCGGCCGGTGGCAAGGCAGTGCCGAACTTCGGCAGCGTGTCCGATCCGGGCGCCGCGGAAGCCATGGTGAAGCAGGCGGTCGAGACGTTCGGCAGGATCGATGGCGTGATCAACAACGCCGGCATTCTGCGCGACCGCATCTTTCATCGGATGAGCCATCTTGACTGGAAGCAGGTGATCGACGTCCATCTGAACGGGTCGTTCAACGTGGCGCGCGCCGCTGCCAACCACTTCAAGGAGCAGAAGTCCGGCGCCTTCGTGCACTTCACCTCGACCTCGGGCCTGATCGGCAATTTCGGGCAAGCGAATTACTCTGCCGCCAAGATGGGCATCGTCGGCCTGTCGCGTTCCATCGCGCTCGACATGGCGGCGTTCGGCGTGCGCTCGAACTGCATCTCGCCGTTTGCCTTCACCCGCATGATCGGTACCATTCCCGCCGACACGCCCCAGCAGGTCGCCCGCCTCGGGCGCTCCAAACGCATGACGCCGGCCAAGGTCGCGCCGATGGCGGTGTTCCTGCTGTCGGACGCCGCCGAAGGCGTCACGTCGCAGATTTTCGGGGTGCGCATGAACGAGATCATGCTGTTCAGCGCCAACCGCCCGGTCCGCTCGGTCCACAACTCCGAGGGGTGGACCCTGGAGCAGATCGCCGAGCAGGCGATTCCCGCCATGAAGCCGCATTTCATCGACATGAAGCGCTCGCCCGAGTTCTTCACATGGGACCCGGTCTGACGCATGATCGTCGGCACCGTTTGACCGGAACGGGCGGCCCCGGGGCCGCCCGTTCCATTTTCGCGCCATCCGCCGGACAGGATCGACCATGGACACGCCGCTGAAAAACGAACCAAAGATCGATCCCGACGAAATTCTCGGCGGCATCGTCGAGTGGATCGAGATCGAGAGCCCCAGCCACGACGCCGGGGCCGTCAACCGCATGGTCGACAAGGTCGAGGGCCAGATGAGCGGGCTCGGCATGAAGATCGAGCGGACGCCCGGCCGCGACGGCTTCGGCGACATTCTCGAATGCCGCACGCCGTGGGGCGAGGGGCCGGGCATCCTCGTGCTGGCGCATCTCGATACCGTGCATCCGATCGGCATGATCGAGAAAGACCTGAAGGTCCGCCGCGAGGGCGACTCGGTGTTCGGCCCCGGCATCTACGACATGAAATCGGGCGGCTACATCGCGTACTACGCGATGCGCCATCTGATCCGCCAGGGCAAGCGGAGCAAGCTGCCGGTGACGTTCCTGTTCATCCCCGAGGAGGAGGTCGGCAGCCCGACCTCGCGCGCCCAGATCGAGCGCGCCGCGCGAGGCCACAAATACTGCCTCGTGATGGAGCCCGGCCGCGACGGCGATCGTGTCGTCACCAGCCGCAAGGGCGTCGGCCGTTTCGTCATGACGGTGAAGGGCCGCGCCAGCCATGCCGGCGTGCGCCACGAGGATGGCCGCAGCGCCATTCTCGAACTCGCCCGCCAGATCGTGCGCATCGAGGCGATGACCGACTACGCGCGCGGCATCACGGTCAATGTCGGGCTGGTCAATGGCGGCTCGGGCGTCAACGTGGTGCCGGCCGAAGCGACCGCCGAGATCGACCTGCGCGTCCCCGATCCGGCATTGGCCGAGGAGATGACCACCAGGATGCTGGCGCTCGGTCCGATCGGCGTCGATGTCGAGGTCGCCATCGAGGGCGGCATGAACCGGCCGCCCTATCGCAAGGACGCTGGCATCGAGGCGTTGTTCCAGAAGGCCCGCGCGATCTACGCCGAAATCGGCAAGGAACTGAACGACGTGCCGCTGACCGGCGGCGGCAGCGACGGCAATTTCACGGCGGCACTCGGCATCCCGACCCTCGACGGCCTCGGCGCCGACGGCAAGGGCGCGCATGCGGCCTACGAGCAGATCTACTATTCGTCGCTGCTGTCGCGGACGTACCTCGCGGCACGGCTGCTGGAGACGCTGGAGTAGGGGCGGATGGCGGCGCCTTCCCGCCTCTTGAAAAGCCCGCTCGTTGCGCCGATATTCCCGGTGTTGGGAGAATGGACATCATGTTCGGACCCCGCCCCCCCTTGCCGGCAACGGCCTGACTCCGGCGCTTTGCTGCGGATCGACGGTGCTTGTCAGTCGGGTGGCGGCGCCGGCGTCGGCGGTGCCACGACTTGTTCGTTTAGCTTGATACAGGCGCCTTTCAGCTGCCAGTAGGCGACTCTGCCTTCCAGGTAGGCGTCGACGATCTGTGCGTAGATTTCCCGGACGTGGCGCTGTCTGCTGGATGGCTCGGCCTGACCGAAGATCGGCTTCCCAATGGCGTCGATGCTGGCGTTGATCTCCTGGACGGCGCCGTAGAACCGAATGGTCGCGGCAGCGGCATCTTCGGACAGCAGACCGATATGGGCGATGTGCTCGCGGTAGACGTCGTCGCCTGCGGCATACACCCAGAGCGGCGTGAAGTTTCGCGGGCGACCGGCTTTCGCGATCATGTCGTCGTAGTCTTTCTGAAAGCGAGGCGACGTGAACACGCCCTCGAAGTCCTTGAGCAGTTCCCGTATCTCGACTGCAATGGCTGCCGTGACACGGATCCGTTCCTGGTCCCGATCCTTCCGGACCTCCCAGCGCCGAAAGGCGAGCGCGATCGCGGCGGCGCCGAAGAGGCCGACGACACCTACAATGGCGGCAGCCACGTTCGGCGACGCCAGGCTGGCGGCGGAAAATGTGCACGAGGGTAGGTCTATTTCGGCACTCAACGCCAAGGTTTATTCGCAGAAGTATGGTCGGCAATGGCTTTTCGAGCAAGCGCAGGCGTCGATTGCTGGCGTCGACCGGTTCAATACCCCGCCGTGAAACGCTTCCCCACATGCCCCGGCGTCTCGATCTCGTCCACGATGGCGATGGCGAAATCCTCGCGCGAGATCAGGCTCTGGCCCTTGTCGTCCTCGATCAGCCGTTCCAGCCCGAGCCGGAATTTGCCGGTGCGTTCGCTGGGCTGGATCGAGGCGGGCGGGGAGATCGCGGTCCAGTCGAGATCGTCGGCCTTGCGGATCCGTTCCAACGCCAGGGCGGCGGGTTTCGAGGTCGGCGGCTGGATGCCTTTCTCGGCCATGTGCTCGAAATGGGTGCGGCCGTCGGCGCGCAACAGGCTGCCGGCGCCGACCACGAACAGGGCGCGCTTCACCCCGGCGCGGCGGATCGCGTCGAGCACCTCCAGGATGTCGGCCTCGTTCCATTTCACCGAGGCGACCACCACGTCGTGACCCTTCAGGGTCGCCGCCATGGCCGCGACGTCGGCGGTGTTGGCGACGGCGACCGCGAGGTTGGGGCGGGCCGACAACTTCGCGGCGTCGCGCGTCGTGCCGGTCACCTTGTGGCCGCGCCGCAAGGCCTCGTCGAGAACGCGGCTGCCGATGTTGCCGGACGCGCCGATCAGGGCGATGGATGTCATGGTGTGTGTTCCCTTTGAAATCCGGTTCCGGCCTCAGTAGGTCGAGCCGGCCGCCTTGCCCGCGACGCCGCCCGCCCGCGTGGCGGCGACGCACTCCCGCAGGTCCGCGAGGTAGCGCCGCCACGAGTCGCGGTGGATCGGGTTGAGATGCATGTGGATGCCCGGCGGCTCGGCCTGGCGGCCCATGAACCAGCCCTTCGCCACCATCGCGTCGCATACCGCGCCGATGTCGAGCCCGGGATCGACGGAGCGGGTGACGAAGATGCCGAGTTCGCTGGGCTCCAGCACCGCCAGGCCGGGGATCGCGTTGACGCCATCGACCAGCGATTTTTTCGTGTCCATGATCATCCGCGCGCAGCGCAGATAGCCGTCCTCGCCGAGATGGCGGATGGTCGCCCAGGCGCCGGCGATGGCGCCGCCGGGACGCGTGCCCTGCATGGTGTACGCGACATAGGGGCCGCGTTCCCATTCGCGGAAATCGAAGATCTGGTGGGTCTGCTTCAGCGCGTCGGTTCGCAGCATCATCAGCGAGGCGCCCTTGGGCGCCATGCCGTGCTTGTGCAGGTCGGCCGACATGCTGGTCACGCCGGGCACCGAGAAATCCCAGTCCGGAATCGCGTGGCCGAGCTTCCTGACCCACGGCGAGAGGAAGCCACCGACGCAGGCATCGACGTGCAGCCACAAGTCGCGCCGCAGGGCGAGGGCGCCGAGCTCGCGGATCGGATCGAACACGCCGAAGGGATAGTTCGGCGCGGACCCCACCAGACCGATCGTGTTCGGATCGATCGTGGCTTCCATCGCGCCGAGATCGGCCTTGAAGTCGTTGCGCGAGGTCCTGACGCGACGCACGTCGATGCCGAGCGCGTGGCCTGCGCGCGTGAAGGCGGGATGGGCGGTGCGCGGCACCACGAAATTGGGATCGCGGATGCCCTTCTCGGCGCGCGCCCAGTCGCGCGCGGTCTGCAGCGCCAGGAAGATGCTCTCCGAGCCGCCCGACGTGAAGGTGCCGGCGGCACCTTCGGGCGCGTCGACGGTGCGCAGGCCGAACTCGACCACGTCGGCCTCGAGCTGGGCCAGGCTCGGGAATGCCTTCTTGCCCAGCGAGTTCTCGGTCCAGAAGGCGAGATAGGCCTTCTTCTGCACCTCGCTCAGCGCCTCGTCGAGATAGTAGAAATAGACCGCCATGCGGCCCTCGCGCCACGAGAAGTCGTTGGCGCGCGCGGCGTCGAAATGGGCGGCGATTTCGTCCCAGCCGGCACCCTTGTCTGAAAAAAGCATGACCTGCTCCCGTGGCGTCGATGGTCCAGACGCGACGCTATCGGCTGGCGTCGGCGGAATGAAGCTGTTTCGCGCGCCGACGGTTGCCGACGTGTGGATAGGGCTCCACGAGGGAAATCCAGCGGCTCAGTGGTCCGCTGCCGCGTCGGGGGCGGGGACTATGTCGCGCCAAAATGGCGTCGACGTACGCGCGTATGGCCGGATACGAACGCGAGCGCCGCCCCGGTCGGGTGCTCGAGTGGCGCCTGGCATGGCGCCTGGAATGGCGGGGATGCCCGCGAATTCGCCGCACCACGTGTCGTACGCAGTCTGCGCGTCCGGCCCGGAAGGCCATGCGATGCCGCGACGGACGTTGGGCGCGGCATAGTACTCCCTGAATACGAAACTCAGGGACAGTCTCGGATACTGGCGGAGGCAACCAGGTAGCATCCTGCGCATGGTTTCAAGGCATGCGCTGCACGGAGAGTAGTGGATAAACAGGATCGCCTTCAGATGCTGGTCCGCGGGCGCGCGGACCATTTAGGTGAACAGATGTTCGAGGAGCTGTGTCTCGACGTGAACGTCCCCGGCGCGGTCGTAGGGTGCGAATGACCGGTGGACGGCCGCGTCGCTGGATCTGACAACCAACCCGCCGGTGAGAGAAGGCTGGTCGGTGGCGCGAAGGAACGCGTACGCGTTGTCGGCGATGTCTTGCGCATCATCGGTATGGTGGCCCATCCAGAACGCTCCGTGCCCAGTTGAGTGCTTTCCATACTGGATCTTCCCGAGCCGTAGGGCAGCCAGTGGAGTAGGCAAAAGCGTAGGCATTCGCGTCGACCCAGCAGCGTCGTCGATTGCATCGGCCATCGCGTCCGTCGCGGGCTGCCATGCCGCCGCCGCCGCCCGACGCGCTTGACGCGACCCGTCCGCCGGGCGAGGCTAATGAACGACCATTCAGGGAGAGTTCCATGGCCCGCTACGACCGCGTGATCAGGGGTGGCATGATCGTCGACGGTAGCCGCTTGCCGCGCTTCCGGGGCGACATCGGCATCAAGAACGGCGTCATTGCCGAAATCGGCCAGATCGCCGCCAGCGACGCCGACGAAGTCATCGACGCCACCGGCATGATCGTGGCGCCGGGCTTCGTCGACCTGCACACCCACTACGACGCGCAGCTGTTCTGGGATCCCTATTGCTCGATTTCGAGCTGGCACGGCATCACCTCGGTCGTGATCGGCAATTGCGGCTTCGGCTTCGCGCCGGTGAAGCCCGAGATGCGCGAACGCTCGATGATGACGATGACGCGCGTCGAGGCGATCCCGATGGCCTCGATGAAGGCCGGCATGCCGTGGGACTGGGTGACCTACCCGGAGTTCCTCGATTCGGTCGAGCGGACGCCCAAGGCGATCAACATCCTGCCCTACGTGCCGATCTCGCCGCTGCTGATCTGGGTGATGGGTTTCGAGGCGGCCAAGGCAGGCCAGCGTCCGACCGAGGCGCAGCACCGCGAGATCTGCCGTCTGCTCGACGAGGCGATGGATGCCGGCGGCTGTGGCTGGTCCGCGCAGCGCCTGCCGCCGTCGGGTCCGGCCTGCGTGCAGCGCGATTTCGACGGCACGCCGATGCCGACCGACGTCATGCACGACGACACCTGCCGCGAGCTCGCCAAGGTGCTGCGGCGGCGCAACGACGGCTTCATGCAGATGCTGCTGGTGTCGGGCGACAACGCCGCCGATCGCCGCTTCTACGAGGAGATGGCCGAGCTCAGCGGCCGGCCGATGATCATGAACGTGGTGCAGGCGTTCGACCACAAGCCCGAGATCCATCGCGACACGATGAAGTGGCTCAACGGTTGCCGGGAGAAGGGCCTGCGCGTGATCGCCCAGGCGCTGACCACCGACGCGGGCTTCACCTTCACCTTCGAGAACTGGAACCTGTTCGACGACTCCCAGGCCTGGTGCGACGCCACGACCGGCACCCAGGCCGAGCGTCTGGCCAAGCTGGCCGATCCGGTCCGCCGCCAGGCCCTGAAGGACAACATGCCGCGCAACGCCACCGGGCCGTTGCGCGACATCGTCATCGTCGGGCCGAAACTGGAGAAGAACAAGGCGCTGCTCGATCACACGCTCGCCTACGCCGGCCAGAAGACCGGCAAGCATCCCGTCGACGTGATGCTCGACATGGCGGTCGAGGAGAACCTGGAGACCGAGTTCTTCGCCGCACCGCCCAACGGCAACATCGAGCATCTGCGCGAGATCGTGTCCGATCCCTATCTGATGTTCGGCATTTCCGACGGCGGCGCCCACACCAAGTTCCTGACCGCCGGCCGCTATCCGACCGAGACGATCTGCAAGATCGTGCGCGAGCACAACATGATCACGCTGGAGGAAGCCCACTGGCGGCTGTCGGCGCTGCCGGCCGACGTGGCGGGCTTCAAGGGGCGGGGCGTGCTGCGCAAGGGCGCGCCGGCCGACATCGTGGTTTACGACTACGAGAACCTGAAAGTCATGCCCGACGAGGTACTGCACGACCTGCCCGGCGGCGAGTGGCGCCGCGTCCAGCGCGCCAGCGGCTACAAGTACGTGCTGGTGAACGGCGAGGTCACGGTCAAGGACGACCAGCAGACCGACCGATTCTCCGGCCAGCTGCTGCGCAACGGCTCGGGCGTCCGCCGGCCGACCGCGATGGCGGCGGAGTAGGGCGGCGCGGCGAAGGGGCAGGCGCCCATGGGCGCCAGCTTCAGGGTTGTCGCACCGACGGGCCGACATCACCGGTGTCGTCCCGAACGGCGTGAGGGACCTCGGCGCGGCGGCGATAGCGCACGAAGCGGCGAAGAATCCGGGGTCCCTCGCTTCGCTCGGAGGCCGTTACTTTTTGAGGTTTTCGCCCGGTCTGACCCGGTGGCTTCCGCCGCCGACGGCTCCGACGCCCGTCGGGCCACCGATCGGGTCGCCCCG
>CAMDVZ010000220.1 GCA_945878895.1 Caenispirillum bisanense
CGATCGGCGAGCAGGGCGCCAACATCGCGCGCACCGCGGCCGTCATGTCGGGCTTCGCCGAGACGGTGGCCGGCGTGTCCGTCAACCGCTTCTGCGCCTCCGGGCTGGAAGCCACCAACATGGCCGCGGCCCAGGTCATGTCGGGCCAGTCGGACGCGGTGATCGGCGGCGGCGTCGAGTCGATGTCGCGCGTGCCGATGGGCTCGGACGGCGGCTCCTGGCCGGTCGACCCGGCGGTTGCCATGCCGATGTACTTCGTGCCCCAGGGCATCTCGGCCGACGTGATCGCCACCAAATATGGCCTGTCGCGCGACGACGTCGATGCCTACGCCGTCGAATCGCAGAAGCGCGCCAAGCACGCCTGGGACAACGGTTATTTCAAGCGGTCCGTCGTTCCGGTGCGCGATCTCAACGGCGTCGAGATTCTCGCCTACGACGAGTTCATGCGGCCGACCACCACGATGCAGACGCTGGCGTCGCTCGAGCCCTCCTTCAAGGGCCAGGGCGAGATGATGCCGGGCTTCGACGCGGTGGCGTTGCAGCGCTATCCGGAGATCGAGCGCGTCAACCACGTCCACCACGCGGGCAATTCCTCGGGCATCGTCGATGGTTCCTCGGCGGTTCTGGTCGGCAGCAAGGAGTTCGGCGAGAAGGCGGGGCTGAAGCCGCGCGCCCGCATCCGCGCCTTCGCCTCGATCGGCTCGGAGCCGACCATCATGCTGACGGGTCCCGCGCCGGCCTCGGAGAAAGCGCTCAAGCGCGCCGGCATGTCCGCGAAGGACATCGATCTGTACGAGCTCAACGAGGCCTTCGCCGCCGTCGTGCTGCGCTACATGCAGGCGTTGAACGTTCCGCACGACAAGATGAACGTCAATGGCGGCTCGATCGCCATGGGTCATCCGCTGGGCGCCACCGGCGGCATGATCATCGGCATCCTGCTCGACGAGATGGAACGCCGTGGCCTCGCCACGGGCCTGGCCACCCTCTGCATCGGCGCCGGCATGGGAACCGCCACCATCATCGAACGCGTGTAGGCCGATTTCCCTTCTCCCCGCGAAGGCGGGGAGAAGGTGGCGCGCAGCGCCGGATGAGGGGCTTTGCTGGCCGCTCGCGCGCCGACCGATATCGAACCAAGCCCCTCACCCCAGCCCTTTCCCCGCCCGTGCGGGGAGAGGGGGCAAGAGGAAACATCGCCATGATCAACTACGCAGTCGATTCCGACGGCATCGCCACCATCACGTGGGACATGCCGGGCCGCTCCATGAACGTGCTCAACGAAGGCTCGATGACCGCCTTCGCGGAGGCCTCGGCGAGAGCCAACAAGGATCCCGCCGTCAAGGGCGTGATCCTGACGTCGGCCAAGGCGGACTTCATCGCCGGCGCCGATCTGGAGATGCTGCTCGACGCCGACACGTCGGACGCCGCGGCGCTGATGGAGCAGTTCAGCCAGCTCCAGCGCATGTTCCGCGCCAACGAGACGTCGGGCAAACCGTGGGTCGCGGCCATCAACGGCACCGCGCTGGGCGGCGGCTTCGAGATCTGTCTCGCCTGCCACTACCGCATCGCCGTCGACAACCCGCGCGCCAAGATCGGTCAGCCGGAAGTGAAGCTCGGCCTGCTGCCCGGTGGCGGCGGCACCCAGCGCATCCCGCGCCTGGTGGGCGTGATGAACGCCGCGCCCGTGCTGCTCGAAGGCAAGGACCTGTCGCCGGCCGAAGCCAAAAGCATGGGCCTGATCCACGAGGTCGTGCCGGCCGCCGAACTGCTCGCGCGCGCCAAGGCGTGGCTGATGGCGCCGAACGCCGAGAAGATCGTGCCGGCATGGGGCGGCAAGGGCGCCGCCGCCATCGACTCGCGCGCGGTGCAGCCGTGGGATCGTCCCGGTTACCGCATTCCCGGCTTCCCCGGCGGCCAGATCTGGAGCCCGGTCGGCGTGCAGACCTTCATCGGCGGCAATGCCATGATCGCGGGCAAGACCAACGGCGTCTATCCGGCGCCCAAGGCGATCATGGCCTGCGTCTACGAAGGCCTGATGCTGCCGTTCGACACCGCGCTGAAGGTCGAGACGCGCTACTTCGTGTCGCTGCTGCGCGATCCCGTCGCCAAGAGCATGATCCGCACCCTGTTCTTCGGCCTGCAGGAAGCCAACAAGCTGGCCCGGCGGCCCAAGGGCGTGCCGAAGCAGGAATACAAGCGCATCGGCGTGCTGGGTGCTGGCCTGATGGGAGCAGGCATCGCCAACGTGTCCGCGCGCGCCGGCCTTGAGATTGTCCTCATCGACCGCGACCAGGCCTCGGCCGATCGCGGCAGGGCGCACATCCAGGCCGATGTCGAGAAGGACGCCGGCCGCGGGCGCCTGACGAAAGAGAAGGCGGCCGAAATTCTCGGCCGCGTGACCGCCACCGCCGACTTTGCGGCACTCGCGGGTTGCGACATCGTGATCGAGGCGGTGTTCGAGAACCGCGACGTCAAGGCCGAGGCCACGCGCAACGCCGAGGCGCATCTGGCCGCCACCGCCATCTTCGCCTCCAACACCTCGACCCTGCCGATCACCGGCCTCGCCGAGGCCTCGGCGCGGCCCGCCAACTTCATCGGCCTGCATTTCTTCTCCCCGGTGGAGAAGATGCCGCTGGTCGAGATCATCGTGGGCAAGCAGACGTCGCAGGAAACGTTGGCGAGGGCTCTCGACTACGTCCAGAAAATCCGCAAGACGCCGATCGTGGTCAACGACAGCCGCGGCTTCTTCACCTCGAGAGTCTGCGGCGCTTTCATAAGCGAGGGCCACCGGATGCTGAAGGAAGGCATCCCGGCGGCGATGATCGAGAACTGCGCCCGGTTCGCCGGCATGCCGGTCGGCCCGCTGGCGCTCAACGACGAGGTTGCCATCGACCTCTCCTGGAAGATCATGGACCAGACCCGTCGCGACGCCGCGGCTGCCGGCGAGAAATTCGAGAGCGACGGCACCGAGGACATGCTGGAACTGATGGTCAAGAAGCTGAAGCGGTTCGGGCGCAAGAACGGCAAGGGTTTCTACGAGTACCCCGCCGACGGCAAGAAGCGCCTGTGGCCGGAACTCGCCAAACACTTCCCGCCGCGCGAGGAACTGGCGCACGGCGAGGGCCCGGACAAGGACGCGGTCGCGGCCGAAATCCGCAAGCGCCTGCTCTACGTCCAGGCCGTCGACACCGCCCGCTGCCTCGAAGCCAACGTGCTGACCGACCCGCAGGATGGCGACGTCGGCTCGATCATGGGCCTCGGTTTCGCGCCCCAGACCGGCGGCGCCATCAGCCTGATCGACCAGGTCGGCGTCGCGAAATTCGTCGCCGAGTGCGATTCGCTGGCCCAGAAGTACGGCCGCCAGTTCGCCGTGCCGAAGCTGCTGCGCGACATGGCGGCGAAGGGCGAGAGCTTCTACGGCAAGAAAGCGAAAGCGGCCTGAGCCCATCGAGCCGGACGACATGGAGGGGCGGCTTCGGCCGCCCCTCTTCTATTGGGCGGCGCCGAAAAGCAACGTGCCGCGGCGACATCTTCCCTTCCCCCGCCGGCGGGGGAAGGGAAGAATTGCCGGCGGCGCGGGTCGGCCGTGCCGAACGCGTCCGACCCTACGTCGCGAGGAACGAGCGGATTTCATTGAGCAGGCGGGCGTGGGCGGGTTCGGTGTCGAGCAGGGCGTGGTTCTTGCTTTGCAGCGTCACGAAGCGGGCGCCGGGGATTTCGCTCGCCATGGCGCGACCCTGCTCGTAGGGCACCACCGCGTCGCCGCGCGAATGGGTGACCAGGGTGGGCACCGTCACCTTGGCCAGCAGCGACCGCACGTCGATGTTGCCGACCGCCTCGCGGATGCGGAAGGCGTTGTCGGGCGAGATGCAGACGCGTTGCAGCTCGTTGAAGCTGTCGAACACTTCCTTGCCGCCGTCGGGGAAGAACAGCGACGTGAAGAGCTGCCGGAAGGCGGGATTGTCGGTGCCCCAGCCGGTGCGGATCAGGTGCATCATGGCGCGCGTGCGTTCGGCCTCCTCGGGCGAGCGGCGCAGCGGGCCGACCGCGAAGCCGCCATGCAGGATCAGGTGCGAGACGCGCTCGGGATGGCGCGCGGCGTAGGCGATGGCGACGGCGCAGCCCTGCGACATGCAGAACAGCGGAAACCGGGCCAGACCTGCGGCATCGATCACCGCCTCGAGATCGGAGACGAAGGCGTCGAAATCGATCCGCTCGGCGTCCCAGTCCGACAGGCCGTTGCCGCGCGCGTCGTAGCGGATCAGCGTGTGGTCGCGGGCGAGGCCGCGGAACAGGCCGCGATAGATCGGGCTCTCCCAGTCGTATTCGAGATGGTTCAGCCAGTTGGCGGTCTTCACGATAGGCGGGCCGCTTCCGACGGTCGCATAGGCGAGGCGCACGCCGTCGGCCGCCCGGCAGAACGCGATGCGTTGCTCCAGCGGCGCGGGAGCCATCGCCACATCGGGCGCCGATGGAGCGGGGGCCGGTGCCGCCACGACCGCCGCCGGCGCCTCGCGCCGCACCTCGCCGACGAACCGGATGCCCTTGCGCGCCACCGTGCGCACCAGCCGTTGCGCGGCACCACTGTCGCCCAGCGCCACCCGCACCGCTTTGATGTGGCTGGTCAGGGTCGATTCCGACACGATGCGGCCCTTCCAGACCGTCTCGAACATGTCGTCCTTGGACACCACGCGGTCGCGGTTTTCGACCAGAAACACCAGCAAATCGAACACTTGCGGCCCCAGCGCCACGCGCTCGCCGGCCCAGCGCAGCTCGCGGCGGCCGGTGTCGAGGGCGAAGTCGTCGAACAGGAGCGGGGCGTCGGTCATCTCCGGCCATTTGGGGCGTCTTTGGAGGAATTTCCAAGGAATTTACAAGGTCCCGACAAAGTCTTCCGGGACGGTCGCGGGCATTGTCCTGTCACGGAAAGACGGCATCCCGCCGCCGCCGGACATAGACAGAACCCAGGGGACTTCCGATGTTCAGCAAGATCGCCGGCTTCGTCGCCACCGCCCTCGTCGCCCTCGCCATCGCCGCCCCGGCCCATGCCGGGTTGTATACCAACGGCTTTACGGCCAACGGCATCTGGCCCAACGGCTTCACGGCCAACGGCACGTTCCTCAACGGCCTGTTCGCCAACGGCCTGAAGGCGAACGGCATCAAGCAGAACGGCGCCGAGCAGGCCACGAGCGGCTTCGCCATCGACGGCATCGTCCTGCCGGCGTCCGTCCAGATCGGTGGAAAGTCGAATGGCGTCTCGATCAACGGCATGCGCAACAATGGCATGGAGGCAAATGGCCTGAAGACAAACGGGATGAAGAGCAACGGCTTGCGGCAGAACGGGTTGAAGGCGAACGGCATCAAGCGGAATGGCGCCGAGCGTGCCACCACCGGCTTCGCCATCGACGGCATCGTCCTGCCGGCATCGGTCCGCTGAGAACCACGCGCCACGGTCCGGCCATCGGCGCGCCAGCCGCACTGCGCGCGATGACCGGATCGTTCCGCGACACACACGAAACACAAAGCCGCTCGCCGCGACATCGGCACGATACAGGCGGCGGTCAAAGTGACGACGTTCCAACCGGGGACCCGCCATGTTTCGCACCGCCAGCCGCCTGATCGTCCTGCTCGCCTTGTCCGCGATCGTCGCGGCCGCGCCGGCCGGCGCCTTCACCGCTGACGAAGCGGTCGCCGCCACCGGCCCGGCCGCCCTGCGCGACATCGGTGGCATCAAGGGTTTCGGCCTCGTCGCCACCGGCGGGCGGGTGCAGATCGCCAACGATCCGCTGAGATCCGAACCCCGCTTCGCCACCGCCGGCATCGCCTTCGCCCGCGACGGCTGGACACTGTCGCTGGTCGGCGGCGGCGTCGATGCCGCCACGCCGGCCGGCTCCGGCCCGGTGCTGCCGATGGCGGTGTTCACCATCGGCCGCGACGTCGCCAACGTCGCATCAGGGACGCTGTCGCTGGAACTCGCCAGCCGCCAGGTCTGGGAAGAAGGCGTGCGTAGCGAGGAACGCACGCTGAACCTGCGCTGGGCGCGACGGTTCTGACGGATTTCCCTGCCGGCGCCACCCCGGGATTGGTCGCGAACAGTCCGGATACCCTCCTGCCTCGGCGTCGGCTTCAGCGCCGCCGCGCCGCGATGCGTTGCGTGGTGGCCGGGCGTGGCTCGGCGACGTCGCCCTGCTCGAACGCCATCACGTCGAGGCCGGCCGCGAGGGCGAGGTCGCGCAGTTCGTCGCGCCGCAGCAGGAAGTCCGGATTGGACGGGCGGCCGAAGCGTTCGTTGCCGACCATGAAGGTCTCGTAGAGCAGCACGCCGCCGGAGGGCGCCAGCGCCTCGACCAGGCGTGGCCACAGCGGCCGGTGCAGGTAGTTGGCGACGATCACCGCCCCGAACGTCCGGCCCGGCAACGGCCACGGCGCGCCGCCCTCCAGATCGGCCGAGAGGAGGTCGGTGCCGGGATCGGCGACCAGATCGGCCAGCTCCGACACGTCGCGGTCGATCGCCGTCACGGGATGACCGCGACCGCGGAAGAAGCGGGTGTGGCGGCCACCGCCGGCGGCCACGTCGAGCACCGCGGCGCCCGCTGGCACCAGGCCGACGCAACGGGCGATCCAGCGCGAGATGTCGGTCATGGCAACCGTCCGCCCCGGGGCGCGTGGCGGCGGCTGGATCGCCGGCGCGTCCGACCGACACCCCCCACCCCGGCACGATGGCCGGACGCGGTCCGGACAAGGCCCGAATCGCCGGACGGCGCAATTTCCGTCCGGACAAGTCCCGGACGACGACTGTTTCGTGTCGGACGGGCGCCGGACGGAAGCCCCGCGACCGTCGAACGGCAGCCGGTCGGCGTCCCGTGACGCACGGCCGCCGGCCATGCCGCCACCCGGTCGAATGCAAAAATCGACCAGCCACCGGGCGCCGGACCGACATGCGTCGTCCGCAGCGTTCGACAGGGACTTTCCTCCCGCCGACGCGCGATTGCTTCGCATTTGGTTCCACGGACTCGATTCATAATGTGATAATAGCATTTTATGGGACGACTGTCAAAACACCAGACCGCCCCGCCGGACGCCCGTCATCGTCTTGTCAAACCGGGGCGGATCGCCCATCTAGGAGACAGTCCGGCACCCCGCGTGCCCTCCCGTTGCGCGTTCAGGCTCCGATGATCAAGTACGAGTTGCGCTGTTCGAAGGACCACAGGTTCGACAGCTGGTTCCGCGACAGCGCCACCTGCGAGCGCCAGGAGAAGCGCGGCCTGCTGGAATGCCCGATGTGCGGCGACCAGAAGGTCGAGCGCGCCCTGATGGCGCCCAACCTCGCCGCCAAGGGAAACCAGCGCAAGCCACGCCGCAACACCGAAACGCCGCCGGCCGCCGAGGCGGCACCGACGCCCGACGTGGCCGGCGTGCCGATGCCCGCGACGCCCGAGAACCGGGCCGCCGCCATGGCCGCAGCCATGCCGGCCGAACTGCGCCATGCGCTGCTCGAACTGCGCGGCAAGGTCGAGGCCAATTGCGACTATGTCGGCGACACCTTCGCCGAGGAAGCCCGCAAGATCCACTACGGCGAGACCGAAGCCCGCGGCATCTACGGCGAGACCACCGACGAGGACGCCGCGGCGCTCGCCGACGAGGGCATCGAGGTCGGGCGCTTGCCGTGGGTGCCGAAGGGGAATTGAGGGTTGGGGGCTGGACGCCGCGACCGCGTTCCACTGCCGGAGTGGTATCGTCCGCGATCACCCCATGATCCCGCCGCCGCTTCGTGCGACAACCGCCGCCATGTCCGCTTTCCCTGCCGGCGCCGCGCGCGTCATCGCCTGTCTGGCTTTCGCTTTCATGGTCAGCATGTTCTTCCGCGGCGCCATGGGCGTGGTGGCGCCCGAGCTGATGGCGGAGCTGTCGATC
>CAMDVZ010000221.1 GCA_945878895.1 Caenispirillum bisanense
CGTCACGTTGCTGTCGCTGCCGCCCTGTTGTCCGGAACTGAACCCGATGGAAAACGTCTGGGACTACCTGCGCGGCAACAAACTGAGCCACAGGGTGTGGGATGGCTACGAGGCCATCGTCGGGGCATGCGTCCAGGCGTGGCGCTTCCGGGTCGGCGATCCCGAGAGGATCAGGTCGATCGCCACGCGAGACTGGGCGTGTGTCAATGTTTAGGCGACCTGGTATTATTCGATCAGTTCGTCGGCGCGGGCGGCCAACGCGTCCGGCACGGCGATGCCCAAGGTCCGCGCGGTCGGCAGATTGATCGACAGCTGGTAGCTGGTGGGTGCCTGCACGGATAGATCGGACACCTTGTCGCCTTTGAGAATTCTGCTGACGTAGCCCGCCGCCCGTCTGTGCGGATCGTTCAGGTCCGGTCCGTACGACATGAGGCCGCCCGCAGACGTGAAGAGGCCGAAAGGATACACGGCGGGCAGACGATGTCTGGCGGCGAGCGTCGCTATCAATGTCCGGTGGATCAACGCCAGCGGGCTCGAGGTGACAATCAAACCTCCATTGGCGTTGCGAGCCGCGAATTCACCGATTCCCCGTTCGATCTCGCCAACGTCCTGTACATCGAGGGGATGCAGTGTCACCGCGAGGGTGGCTGCCGCCGTCTGCATGGCGGCGAACTGCCCGACGCCGGTCGTCGAGGCACTGTCGCGGAGAACCGCCACGCGCGTGACCGTCGGCGCGATCTGTTTGAGGAATTCCAGCCATTTTCCGCTGATGCCGTACTCGAACAGGGTAAAGCCCGTGGCGTTGCCGCTGGGCTTCGCGAAGTCGCCGATCAGGCCAGATCCGACGGCATCGATGACGCTCGAAAACACGATGGGAATCGTCCGCGTGGCCTGTTGCAGCGCGCGCACGACCTGCGTCGTGGTGGTGACGAGGACATCCGGCGCGAGGGCGACCAGTTCGGCGGCATATTTTCTGTAGAGATCGACGTCGCCAACGGCCCAGCGATAGTCGATCTGGATGTTGCGGCCGACGTGCCAGCCGAGCTCTTCCAGCCCCTGCAGGAATGCCGCGATCCGCGTCATCGCCGCGGGATCGTCGGACGCCAGGTGCATCAGCACGCCGATGCGGCGCAACCTCGGTCGCGGCTGCGCGGAGGCGGATCCGGAGCAAGCCGCGGCACCGCCCAGGATAATCCCGAGGAATTCATGACGCTTCATTTTCGACCTCGGCACCGCGGCGTTTCCATGCCGCTCGCGTGCAATCGTCTGAACCGTTGTCCACCTGACGCTGGATCGATTGTTTCCGGCGTGGCCGAACTTGGCAAGTACGGAAGGAAAGCCGTCCTCGGCGAGCCGTGTGCTCACCCCGACCGCAAGGTCAGCACTGCGGCGTCGCGTTCGAACAGATAGAGCAGGGTGCGCAGGGCTTCGCCGCGCGGGCTGGTCAGCAGGGGATCGCGCTCGACCATCAGCTTGGCGTCGTCGCGGGCGACCTGGAGCAGGTCGGCATGGATGGCGAGGTTGGCGAGGCGCATCTCGGGGAGGCCGCTCTGGCGGGTGCCCAGCACCTCGCCGCCACCGCGCAGGCGCAGATCCTCCTCGGCGATGCGGAAGCCGTCCTCGGTTTCGCGCATGATGGCCAGGCGGGCGCGCGCCATCTCGCCCAGCTTCGGCCCGTAGAGCAGCAGGCAGGTCGACTGCTCGCTGCCGCGCCCGACGCGGCCGCGCAGCTGATGCAGCTGGGCAAGGCCGAAGCGCTCGGCGTGCTCGATCACCATGACCGTCGCGGCTGGCACGTCGACGCCGACCTCTATCACGGTCGTGGCGACCAGAATGCCGGCGCGGCCCTCCGAGAAGGCCGACATGGCGGCGTCGCGCTCGGCGGCCTTCATCTGGCCGTGGATCAGGGCGACGGTGTGGCCGAAACGCTCCTTGAGATGGGCGAAGCGTTCCTCGGCGGCGGCGAGGTCGATGAACTCCGACTCCTCGACCAGCGGGCATACCCAGTAGACACGGCCACCCGCCGCGACTTTGCGCCCGACCGCCTCGACGATCTCGTCCAGGCGTTCCAGCGACACCGTCCGCGTGTCGATCGGCTTGCGGCCGGCCGGCTTCTCGGTCAGGCGCGAGCCGTCGAGGTCGCCGTAGACCGCCAGCATCAGGGTGCGCGGGATCGGCGTCGCGGTCATGACAAGCATGTCGACGGCGTCGTTCTTGGACGCCAGCGTCAGGCGCTGGTGGACGCCGAAGCGATGCTGCTCGTCGACCACCGCCAGCGCCAGGTCGTCGAACACTACCTCGTCCTGGACCAGCGCGTGGGTGCCGACCACCAGCCTGATCGAGCCGTCCGCGAGTCCCGCGGCGATCTTCGCTTTCTGTTTGGGCGTGTAGCGTCCCGTCAGCAGCGCGATCTCGACGCCGGCGGCCTCGGCCAGCGGCGCCATGGTGGCGTAATGCTGACGGGCGAGGATTTCGGTCGGCGCCATCAGGGCGGCCTGGCAACCGGCCTCGACCGCTTCGAGCATCGCCAGCAGCGCGACCACCGTCTTGCCGCTGCCGACGTCGCCCTGCAGCATGCGGACCATGCGGTGGGGCGAGGCCATGTCAGCGGCGATCTCCGCCCCGGCCGTCAGTTGGCTCGCCGTCAACTGGAAGGGCAGGGCGGCGAGCACTTTCCGCCGCAGGCTGCCATCGCCCTGGATCGAACGGCCGGGCAGGGAGCGCTGGCGTTCGCGCACCAGGGTGATCGCCAGCTGGCTGGCCAGCAACTCGTCGTAGGCCAGCCGCTCGCGGGCGGGCGCGTTCGGATCGAGGTCGGACGTCTCGGCCGGATGGTGCGCGGTCGCCAGCGCGCTCTTCCAGTCCGGCCATTGCCTGCGTTTTTGCCAGTCCGGGTCGAGCCACTCCGGCAGCATCGGCGCGCGCACCAGCACCTCGTCGATCGCCTTGACCATCTGTCGCGACGTCAGGCCGGCCGTCAGCCCGTAGACCGGCTCGACCCGCATCACCCGCTCGCGCTCCGATACCGGCACGACATGGTCGGGGTGCGTCATCTGGGCCGCCCCCTGGAACAGCTCGATGGTGCCGCTGACGACGCGTTGTTCGCCGACCGGCAGCTGTTTGGCGAGATAGTCGCCGTGGGCGCGGAAATAGACCAAGGTCAGTTCGCCCGATTCGTCGTGGCAGCGCACCCGCCAGGGCTGCCGCGGGCTGCCGCCGGGGACGTGCTGGTCGACGGTCACGGTCAGGGTGGCGATCTCGCCCGGCATCGCCTCGGCGACCATGGGTGCGTGGCGGCGATCCACCAGCCCGACGGGCAGGTGCCACAGCAGATCGGCGATGCGCGGGCCGGTCAGCTTCTCGAACAGCTTGCCGAGCTTGTCGCCCACGCCTCGAAGAGCCGTTGGAGCCGCGAACAGCGGATTGAGAATGGCGGGGCGCATCGATTCAGGGCGGTCGCGGGGCTGACAGGGGCGGGGACGCCCCTTATACCGTCGCCCCACGATCCATCCCAGCGCCGCCGGAGGCCCGTCTTCCGGATGCGCGGGAGAATCCCGATTCCGGAGCCCCCACCGATGCCGGCGGATATCGACGACTCTGCGCTGGCCGTTCGCCGCCGCCGCCTGCTGTTCCGCAGCGAGCACCGCGGCAACAAGGAGAACGACATCCTGCTCGGCCAGTTCGCCCGTGCCGAGCTGGACAGCTTCGATTCCGCCCAACTCGACCTCTACGAGGCGCTGCTGGAGGAGGGCGACAACGACATTTTCGACTGGGTGGCACGCAACGCCGAGGTGCCGGAGGAGAAGGATTCCCCGGTGCTGCGCCGTTTGATGGCGTTCAAGGTGGTGTTCCGGTGACGGGGATGGCGCCGCAACGGGCTGCTCGCGAAGCTCGAATGTCTTTGGACGTCCCTCAAAATTCATACCGTCCCCTGCCAACGGCGGGGGAAGGTGCCCGAAGGGCGGATGGGGGTGGGTGGTCCAACACGCACGATGCCGACGATTGGCCTTGTCCTGGATACGACCGCGCGAAGCGCAATCCTCCCCCATTTCGATCGTCGGTGACGTCGACGAACACACCCCCATCCGCCCTTCGGGCACCTTCCCCCGCCGTTGGCAGGGGAAGGTATGAAAGGGCGCGGCTTGTCGATTCATCGTCGCCCCCGACGGAGTCGCCTCGTCGCCAAGAGCCCGCGAAGCGCAGCGGCCCGACCACGCCCACCGTCGCGTCCCGACCAACTCCAACCGCAATCTAGCCCCGGATCCCCATGTCGCTCTCCGATATCGCCGCCCGCATCCAGGCCCGCGCCGCGGCCTGGCGTCTGTTCGGGGCGCCCGAGGGGGCCGATGCGCTGGTGCTGGCGGAGCTGGCGCGCGCCTCGGGTGGCGGCGACCTGTTGTACGTGGTGCGCGACGGCAACCGGCTGGAGCGGCTGGAGGAGTCGCTACGCTTTTTCGCGCCGGGGCGTGCGGTGCTCACCTTCCCGGCGTGGGACTGCCTGCCCTACGACCGCCAGTCGCCGCACCCCGACATCGTCGGCGAGCGGCTCTCGACCTTGGCGACGCTGGCGACACCGAAGACGCCGGGCAGTCCGGGGCGCATCGTGCTGGCCTCGGTCGGCGCGGTGCTGCAACGGGTGCCCAAACGCGATACCTTGGCTGGCGTCGTCTTCACCCTGAAGGCGGGCGGGCGGCTCGACACCGCGGCGCTGCAGGTGTTTCTCGCCGGCAACGGCTACCAGCGCGGCGACACGGTGATGGAGCCGGGCGAGTTCGCCGTGCGCGGCGGCCTGATCGATCTCTATCCGCCCGGCGTCGAGGAGCCGCTGCGGCTCGATCTGTTCGGCGACACGCTGGAAACCATCCGCCGCTTCGATCCGATGTCGCAGCGCAGCACCGGCAACGTCGCGGAATTCTTCCTGCGGCCCGCCCACGAGATCGTGCTCGACGATGCCAGCATCCAGCGCTTCCGGGCCGGCTACCGCGAGCTGTTCGGCGCCACCTCGAACGATCCGTTCTACGAGGCGATCTCGGCCGGCCATCGCCATCCCGGCATGGAGCACTGGCTGCCGCTGTTCCACGACGGGCTGGAGACGCTGTTCGACTATCTACCCGATGCCCTCGTTGTGCTCGACCAGCAGGGCGAGGAGGCGCGCAAGGCCCGTCTCGACCTGATCGCCGACTACTACCAGGCCCGCCGCGCCGCACTGGCGGCCGGCGGCAAGAAGGCCTTCGGCGATGCGGCGCCCTATCGCCCCGTGCCGACCGCGCGGCTTTATCTCGACGAGAAGGAGTTCGGCACCCGGCTGGCGGCGTCCGGTTCGGTGACCTTGTCGGCGCTCGACGCGCCCGACACCAATACCGACAGCTTCACGCTCGATCTCGGCGGTCGTCGCCACGAGGGCTTCGCGGCGGCCCGCAAGGCGCAGGGGCTCAACCTGTTCGACCAGGTCGCCAGCCACGTCGCGGAGTCGCGCACGATCGGCCGTCGCGTGCTGGTGGCGGGCTACAGCGAGGGTTCGGTCGAACGCCTGCGCGGCCTGCTGTTCGACCACGGCGTGCCGGCACCGACTCCGGTCGCCGACGACGCGATGGCGCGGTCGTTGCCGGCCGGCGCGGTCGGCATGGCGGTGCTGCCGGTCGAGAACGGCTTCGTGCTCGATGGGCTGGAGGTGATCGGCGAGGAGGACATCCTCGGCGACCGTCTGGTCCGCGCCAAGCCCAAGCGGCGGCCGGCCGAACGCTTCATCGCCGAAGCCTCGACCCTGGCCGAAGGCGATCTTGTCGTGCATCGCGACCACGGCATCGGTCGCTACGACGGCCTTGTCGCCCTCGAGGTCGGCGGCGCCCGCCACGACTGTCTGAAGCTGGTCTACGAGGGCGGCGACAAGCTGTTCGTGCCGGTCGAGAATATCGACGTCCTCAGCCGCTATGGCTCGCCCGATGGCCCGATGGCGATGGACCGGCTCGGTAGTGCCGCCTGGCAGGGACGCGCGGCGCGCCTCAAGCAGCGCATCGCCGACATGGCCGAGCGGCTGATCAAGGTCGCCGCGCAACGGGCATTGCGGCAGGGCGAGACGATGGCGCCGGAAGCCGGTCTCTACGACGAGTTCTGCTCGCGTTTTCCCTATACCGAGACCGAGGACCAGCTCAACGCGATCTCCGACGTGATCGAGGATCTCGGTTCGGGCAAGCCGATGGATCGCCTGGTGTGCGGCGACGTCGGCTTCGGCAAGACGGAGGTCGCCCTGCGCGCGGCCTTCGTGGCGGCCTTGTCGGGCACCCAGGTCACGGTCGTCGTGCCAACCACGCTTCTGGCGCGCCAGCACCACCGCAATTTCGCCGAGCGCTTCGAGGGCCTGCCGCTGAAGATCGGCCGCCTGTCGCGCCTGGTGCCGGCCAAGGAAGCAACCGAAACCCGCAAGGCGCTCAAGGACGGCACCGTCGACATCGTGATCGGCACCCACGCGCTGCTGAGCAAGAGCATCGAGATTCCCAATCTCGGCCTGCTGATCGTCGACGAGGAGCAGCATTTCGGCGTCGTCCACAAGGAGCGCCTGAAGGAGCTCAAGGCCGACGTCCACGTTTTGACGCTGACCGCGACGCCGATCCCGCGCACCCTGCAACTTGCCTTGAGCGGCGTGCGCGACATGAGCCTGATCGCCACGCCTCCGGTCGACCGGCTGGCGGTGCGCACCTTCGTGACGCCCGTGGACCCCGTGGCAATCCGCGAGGCGTTGCTGCGCGAACAGTATCGCGGCGGCCAGAGCTTCTATGTCTGCCCCCGAATCGAGGATCTCGACGGCGTCGCGGCATCCCTGCGCGAGCTGGTGCCCGAGATCCGCTTCGCCGTCGCTCACGGGCGTCTGGCTGCCACGACGCTCGAGGACACCATGCAAGATTTCGTCGACGGCAAGTTCGATCTGCTGCTGTCGACCAGCATCGTGGAAAGTGGCCTCGACATCCGCAACGCCAACACGCTGATCGTCCACCGCGCCGACATGTTCGGCCTCGCCCAGCTCTACCAGCTGCGTGGCCGCGTGGGTCGCAGCAAGACGCGCGCCTATTGTTACCTGACGGTGCCGCCTGGCCGGGCGCTCAACGAAGCCGCCGCCAAGCGCCTGGAAGTCATGCAGACGCTCGACACGCTTGGGGCGGGCTTCCAGCTCGCCAGCCACGATCTAGACATCCGCGGTGCGGGCAACCTGCTGGGCGACGAGCAGTCGGGCCACATCCGCGAGGTCGGCATCGAGCTCTACCAGCAGATGCTGGAGGAGGCGATCGAGGCTGCCCGCGGCGAATCCCGCGACGCGGCGCGCCGCGCCTCGGACTGGTCGCCGCAGATCAATCTCGGACTCGCCGTCGCCATTCCCGAGACCTACGTCGCCGATCTCGGCGTCCGCCTGTCGCTCTACCGCCGCATCGCGAGCCTGCGCGACGGCGCCGAGATCGAATCGCTGGGCGCGGAGATGGTCGACCGCTTCGGCAAGACGCCGCCGGAGGTCGACAATCTGCTGCAAACCGTCGGCCTGAAAATCCTCTGCCGCAACGCCGGCGTGGAGAAGATCGACGCTGGCCCCAAGGGCATCGTGTTCGCCTTCCGCGAAGCCAAGTTCGCCCGGCCCGACCGCCTGATCGCCTACATCCAGCGCCGCGCGCCGCTGCTCAAGGTCCGCCCCGACAGCAAGATCGTCCTGCTGCGCGCCTGGGAAGACGACGGCAAGCGGCTGGCGGGGGTCCGCACCATCGTGGGCGAGCTCGCGAAGCTGGCGGCGTAGGGACCCGATCTTTCCTTCTCCCCGCGGAGGCGGGGAGAAGGTGGCGCGCAGC
>CAMDVZ010000222.1 GCA_945878895.1 Caenispirillum bisanense
GAGGCTGACGCGGTGCTGCGCCATCAGGTCTTCGCTCTCGTTCTCGGTTTGGCGGTGTTCAACGGCATCTTCTCGCCGCTGGTGCTGTCGGTCGCCGCCTACAGCTTCGTCTGGGCACCGGCCTGGCTACCCGCTTCGCCCGGCGTGACGTTCTATCTGTCGAGTCTCGTTCTCGCGACGAGCACGTTGTTGTTGTCGGGCGTCCCCGCCGCGCTGATGGAGCGAGCCTTTCCCGCGACACGGGGGACGGTGGCGCCGGTCTGGCTCTGGGTTGCCGGAGCCGGGATTCTGTGCTTTCCGGCGTTCGTGCGCCTCTTGCTGGTTTCCGGCGTGGCGCGATAGTCTCCATGGCCGACGGTCGTCCATGGAGCGAATCGGGCCATGGGCCGACGGCAGATGGTGCGGCGGCGCTGCGCCCTTGCGCTGCCGGCCGTGTTCACCGCGACGCAGGGTTTTTCCGGCGATGTCGCGCTTTGCCGGAAGAGCAGGGGCGATCCTCGTTGCGGGCCACGGCGCCACGGCGAAATCCTTGGCCGACCCGTGCGGGTACCGCGGGGAAAAGGGGCGGCGTTGCCGGTCGGCTACCGGCCCGAACGCCTTCTGGATGTCCTGCGAACGATTTACTTCCGATATGCGGAATTGTCGACAGAGCGGACGCTTCGCCTCGCTGTCGTTGCGATCGTCGCCTGGACCCCACGGGCGTGAACCAGGTCGCGCGGAAGGCGGGAAGCGTAGGCCCGGCAGGATTCGAACCTGCGACACAGCCGTTATGAGCGGCTCGTTCTAACCGCTGAACTACGGGCCCGACGCGGCGCGACCTAACCCGATGACGGCGTCGGGCGCAAGGCGCGAGGGACCCGACGAAAACCGTCGCGACGAGTCGGAATCCGCTGGACTCCGGGCGGTCCGGTCCCTATACGAACGCAACATTTCAGGCGGTCCAGTACGGACCTAACAACAAAAAGCGGGCGAAAGCCCGCTCTTGTCGTTTGTCCCTCCGGTGCTCCGAACGGGGCGCCATACGGAGAACGGGGCCGCCATCGAGCGACGGAAGGCCCCTTGGACAGCGGCAAACAGACGGATATCGAACGGCGCGTGGAAGCGCTCGTGGCGCCGACGGCCGATGGCCTCGGCTACGAGATCGTGCGCGTGCTGATGGGTGGCGGGCGCGAGCCGAACCTCCAGATCATGGCCGAACGCAAGGACGGCGGCGGCATGTCGGTGGAGGACTGCGCGGCGTTGAGCCTGTCGGTATCGGCCGTGCTCGACGTCGAGGATCCTATTTCGCACGCCTACGCGCTGGAGATCAGTTCGCCCGGCATCGACCGGCCGCTGACCCGCCGCAAGGACTGGGAGCGCTGGACCGGACACGAGGCGCGCGTCGAGCTGGACGAAACCCTCGAGGGGCGTCGGCGTTTCAGGGGCGTGTTGCTGGGACTCGCGGGCGACGACGCCCGCATGAAACTGGACGACGGGACCGAGGTCGCCGTGCCGCTGGCGCGCGTGGCGCGCGCCAAGCTGGTGCTGACCGACGCCCTGATCAAGGAAAGCGTGTCGACCGACGCCGACGGCGGCGGTCGATCTCCGGCGGCGCACTGACGTCGCCGCGGGATTTTTGAATTCATCGAGGACGGAGCGAGGACATGGCCACCACGGCTGATATCCCCCGGCTGGAAATGCTGCAGGTCGCGGACGCGGTCGCGCGCGAGAAGGCGATCGATCGCGACGAGGTTCTCGAGGCGATGGAACTCGCGATCCAGAAGGCCGGGCGTTCCAAGTACGGGCTCGAGCACGACATTCGCGCCGAGATCGACCGGAAGACCGGCGAAATTCGCCTGATGCGGTTCCTGCAGGTCGTCGACGTGGTCGAAACCGACGCCATCCAGATCGGCTTGCCCGAGGCCCTGCGACGCAATCCCGAGGCCCAGGTCGGCGACTACCTGACCGACGAACTGCCGCCGATCGATTTCGGCCGCATCGCCGCCCAGACCGCCAAGCAGGTCATCACGCAGCGGATGCGCGAAGTCGAGCGCAAGCGCCAATACGAGGAATTCAAGGACCGGGTCGGCGAGATCGTGTCGGGGACCGTCAAGCGGGTCGATTTCGGCAACGTCATCGTCGATCTCGGCGGCCGGGCCGAGGCCGTCATCCGTCGCGACGACGCGATTCCGCGCGAGCCGCTGCGTCCGTCGGACCGCGTGCGTGCTTATATCTACGACGTGCGCGAGGAATTGCGCGGACCGCAGATTTTCCTGTCGCGCACCCATCCGCAGTTCATGGCCAAGCTGTTCGCCCAGGAAGTGCCGGAGATCTACGACGGCATCATCGAGATCAAGGCGGTGGCGCGCGATCCCGGCAGCCGCGCCAAGATCGCCGTCGTCAGCCACGACCCCAGCATCGACCCGATCGGCGCTTGCGTCGGCATGCGCGGCAGCCGCGTCCAGGCGGTGGTGCAGGAGTTGCAGGGCGAGAAGGTCGACATCATTCCGTGGTCGGCCGACATCGCCAACTTCGTCGTCAACGCACTGGTGCCGGCCGAGGTCAGCAAGGTGGTGGTCGACGAGGAGCGCGGCCAGATCGAGGTCTCGGTGCCAGACGACCAGCTGTCGCTGGCGATCGGTCGCAAGGGTCAGAACGTGCGTCTGGCGTCGAGCCTGACCGGTTGCGAGATCGACATCATCCCCGAGTCCGAGGAATCCGAGCGCCGCCAGCGCGACACGCGCGAACGCGCCGAGGTGTTCCGCGCCGCCCTCGACGTCGACGAGGTGATCGCCCATCTGCTGGTCGCCGAGGGCTTCGGCCGGGTCGAGGAAATCGCCTTCGTCGCGCTCGAGGACCTGGTCGGCATCGAGGGTTTCGACGAGGAAATCGCGGCCGAGCTGCAAAGCCGCGCCGTGGCCTTCATCGACAAGCGCGATGGCGACTTCGAGGCCCGTCGCGTCGAGCTCGGGGTGTCCGACGACGTCAAGGCGCTCGAGGGCACGACGCCGGAAATGCTTGCGAAGCTCGGCGAGGCCGGGGTCAAGACGCTCGACGACCTGGCCGACCTGGCGGGCGACGAGTTGCGCGAGATCGCCGGCGCCGATGCACTCGACGACGAACAGGCCAACGCGCTCGTCATGGCGGCGCGCGCGCACTGGTTCGCCGACGAGCCGGCCGCCGGACCGGCGGCGGACTAGGGCGGGAGACCGAGCACGGTGCTGACGACGCACGATCAGCCAGGCACCGGCGAACTTCCGCCGGTGCCGGCGGCCGAGCCCGACGAGGAGCGGGGTCCCTTGCGGACCTGCCTCGCGACCGGGGTCGCGTCGCCGCGCGAGGGGCTGATGCGCTTCGTGGTCGGTCCCGGCGACGGCGTCGTGCCCGATGTCGCGGGCAAGCTGCCGGGGCGCGGGCTGTGGGTCACCGCGACGGCCGAGGCGCTGCGAGTCGTGATGGCACGCAAGGGCTTCGCGCGCGGCGCGCGGCGCGCGGTGACGGTGGATCCGGGGCTGCCGGAAACGGTGGAGCGGCAGCTGCGCGAGCGCGCGTTGGGCTCCCTTGCGATGGCCCGGCGCGGCGGTCACGCCGTCGCGGGCTTCGCCAAGGTCGAGGAGCGACTGCGCGCGGGCAAGCTGGGGCTGGTGATCGTCGCCGTGGATGGCGCGGAAGCCGACGGACGGGCTAAGCTCGACCGCGCGACCGCGCCGCTGGCGATGTTGGGCGACTCGACCGAACTGGGACGGATTTTCGGCCGCGACGCGGCTGTGTATGTGGGCGTCGCCCGGCCGGTGGCCGCGGCGGTTATTGCGACGATCGATCGCTGGCGCGCGTTCCGGGGCGAGGCGCCGCTGGCGCCACGCGCCCGGACAGTCGACGCCTAGCGTATGGAATTTGCGGAGAACGGCAAGACATGACCGATAGCACCGAGACCAAGCAGTCCAGGCCGTTGACCCTGGCGGCTCCGCGCATGGAGGTGAAGCCAATGGTCGAGACGGGGCTGGTGCGCCAGAAATTCAGCCATGGCCGCACGAAGTCCGTGACGGTCGAGGTCAAGAAGAAGCGGACGCTGCCGCCGACGGGTACCGTCGCGCCGGCCGCCCCCCCGCGGGTCGTCGCCCCCGCGCCCCGCTTGGCGGAACCAACCGGCGTACCCGCCGTCCGTCTGGCCGCGCGTGCGGCCGTCGTGGCCGCCGCCGCCGCCGCCGCTCCCGCGTCCGCGCGCGCTCCCGAGCCCGCGAGGCCGGTCGAGCCAGCCGTCGCGCCCGCGGTTTCGGCGCCCGAGCCGGCCACACAGCCGCCGGCGGCCATCGACGCGCCGGTTGCGCCCGCGCCCGTCGCCGTCGTCGCACCGGTTGCGTCCGTCGTCGCGACGCCGGCGCCGGTCGAACCACCGCCTGCTCCGGCGATCGTGGCGAGCGTCGCCGTGCCCGAGCCGGTCGTCGCGCCCTCTCCCGTCGCCGCGGCGGTCGTGCCGCGCCCGGTTGCCGCGCCGGTCGCGCCGCGGCCCGTTGCCGCCGCGACGGCGTCGCGGGGACCGGTCTCGACCACCGGCGCCACTTCGCGCATCGTGCGCCCCGGCGCCGCCGCCGCGCCCGGCAGGCCCGCTCCTTCGGCTCCGGCCGGTCGTCCCGCGACCGGCAGCAACCGTCCCGGCGCTGGACGCGGCGTCGTGCTGCGCACCCTGACCGCCGAGGAGCGCGAAGTCCGCGCCCGCGCGCTGGTCGGCGCCGCCAAGGACGACGTGGTTCGCCGCGAACGCGCCGCCGAGGAAGCCCGTCGCCGGACCGCCGAGGAAGAACGCGCCAAACGCGCCCGCGAGGACGCCGAACGGCGTGCCGTCGAGGAAGAAGCCCGCAAGAAGGCCGACGAGGAAGGTCGCCGCAAGGCCGAGGAGCAGGCCCAGAAGCGTCTCAAGGAAGCCCAGGCCAAGGCCGGTACGTCGGCCGCCGCCGCCCGCAATGCCCAGATGCTGGAAGCCGAGATCGACGGTCGTGGCGGCGGCACCACGCGGACCGGCGCGCCGATGAGCCGCCCGGCCGGCGTCGCGGCGCGTCCCGGCGCTTCCGCGCCCGGGGCCGGTCTGCGCCGTCCGGCCGTCCAGGTTCCCGGCCGCAAGCAACTCGCGCCCGGCGGCCGTCGCGAGGCGCCCAAGCGGCGCACCGACAAGGTCGATGTCGGCGCGGCCCTGGCCGGAGACGATCTGGTCAGGGGTCGTTCGGTCGCCCAGCTGCGGCGCGCCAACGAAAAGGAAAAGCGCAAGCTGATGAGCTCCGCGTCGACCCAGAAGGTCTACCGCGAAGTCATCATTCCCGAGACCATCACGGTCCAGGAGCTCGGCAGCCGCATGTCCGAGCGCGGCGCCGACGTCATCCGCGTGCTCATGAAGATGGGCCAGCTGGTGACGATCAACCAGGTGCTCGACGCCGACACCGCCGAGCTGGTCGTGACGGAAATGGGTCACACGCCCCGTCGCGTGTCGGACGCCGACGTCGAGGTCGGTCTCGGCACCATCATCGATCCGGACGAATTGCTGATGGCGCGGCCGCCGGTGGTCACGATCATGGGCCACGTCGACCACGGCAAGACCTCGTTGCTGGACGCCTTGCGCGCCACCGACGTGGCCGGGCACGAGGCCGGCGGCATCACCCAGCACATCGGCGCGTACCAGGTCCAGCTGGCCTCGGGCCAGCGCATTACCTTCCTCGACACGCCCGGCCACGAGGCCTTCACCGCCATGCGTTCGCGCGGCGCCAAGGTGACCGACATCGTCGTGCTGGTGGTGGCCGCCGACGACGGCATCATGCCCCAGACGATCGAGGCCATCACCCACGCCAAGGCGGCCAAGGTGCCGATGATCGTGGCGATCAACAAGGTCGACAAGCCCGACGCCGACGCCAAGCGCGTGCGCCAGGCGCTGCTGCAGTACGAGGTCCAGGTCGAGGAATTCGGCGGCGAGGTGCAGTCGGTCGAGGTCTCGGCGCTCAAGAAAACCAATCTCGACAAGCTCGAGGAAGCGATCCTGCTGCAGGCCGAGGTGCTCGACCTCAAGGCCAACGCGCAGCGGCCGGCCGAGGGCACCGTCATCGAGGCGCAGCTCGATCCCGGTCGTGGTTCGATCGCCACGGTGCTGGTGCAGCGCGGCACGCTGAAAGTCGGCGACGTGTTCGTCGCCGGCGCCATCTGGGGCCGCGTGCGGCGCCTGCTGGACGATCGCGGCAAGGCGGTCACGGAAGCCGGTCCGGCCTATCCGGTCGAGGTGCTGGGTCTGACCGGCACGCCCGAGGCCGGCGACGAGTTCCACGTGGTCGACACCGAAGCGCGCGCGCGCGAGATCGCGGGCTTCCGCGCCGGCCGCGACCGCCAGGCACAGCTGGCGCGCGACGCCGGTGGCCGCGGCAGCCTCGAGGACATGCTCAAGGGCATCCGCGAAGGTACCGCCAAGGAACTGCCGGTCGTCATCAAGGGCGACGTGCAGGGTTCGGTCGAGGCGCTCATCGCCTCGATGAAGAAGCTGGCGACCGACAAGGTCCAGGTCCGGGTGCTGCACAGCGGCGTCGGCGGCGTCAACGAGTCCGACGTCACCCTGGCGCGGGCCTCCGGCGCGCTGATCGTGGCCTTCAACGTCCGCGCCAACCCGCAGGCGCGGAAGGTGGCGCGCCGCGACAAGGTCGAGATCCGCTACTACTCGATCATCTACAACGTGATCGACGACGTGAAGGCGCTGATGACCGGCCTGCTCGACGCCGTCTACAAGGAGAACTTCCTCGGCTACGCCGACATCCGCCAGGTATTCAACATCACCAAGGTCGGCAACGTCGGGGGCTGCATGGTGACCGAGGGCACCATGAAGCGCGGCTCGAAGGTCCGCCTGCTGCGCGACGACACCGTCATCCACGAAGGCACGCTCAAGACCCTCAAGCGCTTCAAGGACGAGGTCCGCGAGGTCAACTCGGGGTTCGAGTGCGGCATGGCGTTCGAGAACTACGAGGACATCCGGGTCGGCGACCGGATCGAGTGCTTCGACGTCGAGCAAATGCGTCCGACGCTGTAGACGTCGGCGCGCGTCGCCTCTCCGGTCCGGGCGGTCGATCCGCGCGGACCGAGAGACGCGGGAGAGCGGAAAACCATGGCCCGGAAATCCGGTGGCGGTCGCGACGAAGACGCCGCGAAACGTCCGAAATCGTCGCGCCAGCTGCGCGTCGGCGAGGAACTGCGTCACGCGCTCGCGCGCCTGTTCGAGCGTGGCGAGATGCGCGACCCCGAACTGCGCGACGTGTCGATCACCGTCACCCAGGTCGACGTCAGTCCCGATCTCGTCAACGCGACGGCCTACGTGATGCCGCTGGGCGGCGCCGACCGCGACCGGCTGTTGGCGGCGATGAAACGGGCGGCGCCCTATCTCAGGGGCCAGTGCGCCCGCATGGTCGAACTGCGGCACGCGCCCGAACTGCGCTTCCGCATCGACACCTCGTTCGACTACGCCGGCAAAATCGATTCGCTTCTGCGCTCGCCCAACGTGGCGCGCGATCTGCCCGCGCCCGTGGCGCCCGACGAGGAGGAACCGGCGGCCGGCTGAGGCCGGCCGGTTCGGAAAGCACGATCCCGGTGCCCGTCGCGGCCAGCGACCCGATCGGCGAACCGCGGTCGCGTCGTGCTCAGAAGACGATCTCGACGCGCCGGTTTTGCGGCGTGGCGTTACCCTGCGGGGCCGGCACCATCGGCTAGGCGCTGGCGCGGCCGACAACCGTGATCTGGCCGGCCGGCACGCCTTCGCCGATCAGTCGTGCCTTGACCGCTTCGGCCCGGCGCAACGACAGCGCCCGATTGTATGTATC